>DASSAT010000516.1:0-2236 GCA_035699305.1 Fimbriiglobus sp.
CTACGACCCCTTCCGCCCACTCAACTCGTCCCTGCGGCGGGTCGCCTCGGCGATCCGGGACGGGTCGGTGTCGGTCTCGATCACCTGGCGGTACAGCTCGATCGCCTTGCCGCGCTCGTTCAGCGCCCGGTCGTACAGCCGCGCCGCCCGCAAGAGCGCGTCGGTCCCGCTCCCCTTGCGCCACTGCGACGCCCGCTCGAAGTACGCCGCCGCCCGGTCGAACTGCTTGTACGCCCGCCCCTCGTACAGGTCGCCCAACTGGTACGCCACGTCCGCGATCTTGTCGCAGTTGGGGTGCTTCTGCAACACCTCCTGGAACAGCAACTCCGCCCGCCGCTGGTTGAGCGTGTAGTCGGTGCCGAACCCGCGGTCCTTGTACCGCATCGCCTGCCGGTACAGCTCGTTGGCCTCCTTGACGTTCACCTTCGCCTCCAGGCTCGGCGGCGGCACGTCGAGGATGTCCAGCCGGTACGACGGCTTCCACGTCAGGTGGTACGCCTTCAGCTCGCCCTCGGCCCATTCGGCCCGCCGCCGGTCGCCGGCCTTGACGTAGTGCTCATACAGGCCCACCAGCGCCTGCTGGTACTCCTTGCGGGCGGCGGCCACCCGCTCGACCAACTCGGCGTCGTTGGCCACCCCCGGCTTCGGGGCCGCGGCCTTCGGCGGGTCGGCGGCCAGGGCGAACCCGCCGAGGACCACGGCGGCGAGCGTGTAGCGTGCGATCATGGTGTCCTCCGTCCGGTGAAGCGGTTCACCCCTCCCCCCAACCCCCTCCCCGAAGCGGGGAGGGGGAGCCAGAGGGATGCCTTTGTCTTTCTCCCCTCCCCGCTTCGGGGAGGGGCCGGGGGAGGGGTTCTTCAAGACCCATCCCGTCCATAAAAGCAAAACCCACGGGCGACGGCCCGTGGGTATCCCCCGGAGGGCGTCCCGTACTACCTGTCCCGGCCCTCATTCGGCCGCGAGCCGCTGACCGGGGCGTGCGGCCCGCTTTGCGGGCCCCCGGGCACCGGCGCCATCCCCGGCGTCGAACCCTGCACCGGGCTATACGTCCCCGATGGCCGCGCCTCCGGCCGGCCAAAGATCATCCGCCCGGCCGGCGTTTGCAGGACGCTCGTCACCAGGATCGACGTCTCCTGCCCGATCATGTTCCGCCCCTGCTCGATCACCACCATCGTCCCATCGTCCAGATACCCGACCCCCTGGCCGATCTGGTCTCCCGGCTTGACCACCCGAACCTGCATGTACTCCCCGGGCAGGGCCACCGTCTTGAGGCTGTTGGCCACCTCGTTGAGGTTGATGACGTCCACGCCTTGAAGCTGGGCGATCTTGTTCAGGTTGAAGTCGTTGGTCACCACCCGGGCGCCGATCGCCTTGGAGAACAACACCAGCCGCTCGTCCACCCGCACCCGCTCGCCTGGCCGCACCTCCCCGACCGACCCCTCGTGCATCTCCAGCTCGATCTTCGGGTTGGTCTGGAGCCGCTTGAGCACGTCCAGCCCACGCCGCCCGCGGTTGCGCTTGAGCTTGTCCGAGCTGTCCGCGATCGCCTGCAACTCCTGGAGCACGAACCGGGGGACGATCAGCTTCGTGTCCACCAATCGAGTATCGCACAGGTCGGCGATCCGGCCGTCGATGATCACGCTGGTGTCCAGGACCAGCGGCCGCCCGCCCTTGACCTGCTTGGCAAACTCGACATAAGGGATAAGGAAGCGAAAATCGTCCCGCGTCTGCAGAAGCGTTGAAATCGCCAGATAGCAACAGATCACCGTCAGCGCGAACCGCCAGATCAGGTGCAGTTCGTTGACCCGGTCGGCGGAGCCGCTGTAGGCGTACTCGATGATCGGCCCCAGCGCCAGCGAGAACAGCCACCCCAGGAACAGGCCCAGCAGCAGGCCGAAGTACACCGAGGAGATGGTGGCGATCTGCTTGTGCTTCTCGCGCACGTCGGTGTACAGCACCACCCCGCCGATCGCCAGGATGGTGACGGCCGCCCCGACCCCGGCCCACAGGTTTTCCTCGACATAGAAAAAACCTAACGCGGCGGCCGCGATCCCGACCAGCAGGATGGCGAAGCACCCGCGGAGTAACCACATCAACATACGCGACCTCGGTCAGAGAGACGGTCGGGGCGACCCTGTCTCGTAGGGTGGGTCAAGCCCGGCTTTGCGGGCGCCGACCCACCGTCCGAGGGTAGTAGGCACACTCCGTGTGCCGTTCTTCGGAGACGGCACACGGA
>DASSAT010000517.1:0-2199 GCA_035699305.1 Fimbriiglobus sp.
CGGGCGTCCTCGTAGGAGCCGAACCGCCGGGCGTTGGCGAGGTATCCGGTGGCGATCAGCTTCGCGTACCGGTCGGCGTCGTCCTTCGCCGGGAGCAGGTCGCCGGCCAGTTGTTCGACGACGAACTGGTTGTACGGCAGGTCGCGGTTGAAGGCGGCGATCACCCAGTCGCGGTACTTGACCATCTGGGGGATCGGGAAGTCGGAGTTGTCGCCGGCGGTGTCGGCGTAGCGGACCACATCGAGCCAGTGCCGGCCCCACCGCTCGCCGTAGGCCGGCGACGCCAGCAGCCGGTCGATCAGCCGCTCGTAGGCGTCCGGCGACTTGTCGGCGAGGAAGGAAGCGATCTCCTCCGGCGTCGGCGGCAGCCCGGTCAGGTCGTAGGTGGCCCGGCGGATGAGCGTCCGCTTGTCGGCTTGCGCGACCGGCTTGAGGCTGCGCTTCTCCATCGCCGCGAGGACGAACCGGTCGATCGGGTTGAGCGGCCAGGACTCGTCCTTGACCTTCGGCGGCGGGCGGTCGCGGACGGGTTGGAAGCACCAGAAGTCGCGTCCCTTCGCTGGCGTGATCGCGGCCCCGGACCGCGGGTCGGGGGCGCCCATCTTGACCCACGCCTCCAGGTCGGCGACCTCGACGGCGGTCAGCTTCTCCTTGGGCGGCATCGGCGACACGTCGTCGGCGTGCCGCACGGCCTGGATCAGCAGGCTCTTCGTCGGCTCGCCGGGGACGACGACCGGGCCGGAGGCGCCGCCTTGCTTGACGCCGTCGCGGGTGTCCAGCCGCAGTTCGCCGCGGAGTTTCTTCGCCGTCGCGCTGTGGCAGGAGTAGCAGTGCTTGACCAGCAGCGGCCGGACCTTCCGCTCGAAGAACTCGACCCCCTTCGGCGTCGGCTTGTCGTCGGCGAACGCGGAGGCGGGGAGGCCGAGCAGCGCGACCGTTGCGAGGGCGGTCCAGCGAACAAGTCGGGGTGTGGATTGGTTCATCGTGCGGTCCGATGCGACGGCCGCGGACGGCGGCCGGGTGGGGTGGGCCTGAACTAAAATCGTACTCCGGCCAGCGGCCCGACTCAAGCAGGCGGTCGGACCGACTCACGGGGCGAGGCGGCTGAGCCAGGCTGCCGGCTGGCGGCGAGCGCGGGTGAACGCCACGATCAAGACGTCGATTCCCCTAACCTCGTACACGATCAGGTAGCCGTGACGACGGGTCGGGTAGGTCCGCACCTCCCGGCCAGCCGGGTATCGGCCGCCAGCGGATAGAGTTGAGGCGCGGCCTCGATTGCCGTCAGTCCGGTCTGCCACTCGGACCACAGGTCGGTCACCCCGCGGTAGCGGCGCTTGCCGGACAGCCACACCAGGGCTTCCCCCACGTCCGCGTTGGCCTCGGGTAAGACGCGGAAGCTCATGGAAGCTCGACTCCCAGGGCGCGGAGCCGTTCGCGGATGGCCGCGTCCGACTCCTCCCGAGTCATCAGGCGCACGCCGCCGACGGCGATGGATTCCAACCGCCGCTGGATCTCGGCCGGCCAGTCGGTAACGACATCCGGCGGCTCGTCTGGGTCGTCGAGCAGCAATCCGAAAAGTCTGTCCTTGTTCTCCGCGGACAGCTTCATCACGCGCTCGATCAGATCGGGGGTGAGTTCCGTTTCCGGGGTGGTCGGCGTCATGGCTACTTCTCCTTCAACTCGCGGACGAAGACGTTCATCAACTCCAGCCCCTCGGCCGGCTTGAACCGGATCGGCCCGGCCGCGACGCCGGGATCGACCTTGCCGATCGGCCGGCCGTTCACGCTCCACGAAACCTCACCCGGACCGACGGTCACGACGACACGGTTCCACTTCCCGCGGCCACTGGCATCGGCGTTGCCGATACTTTGCAGCTGGTTGGTCCCGAACTCCACGAACCACTTGCCCTTCGACTTGGCCGGCATCTTACAGTCGAACACCAGCTCAAAGCGGTCGAACGTCTTCTCCGATACCAGGTCCGCCTTGCCCGCCGCCCGCAGGTGTCCGCCAGCTGCCTTCCAGGCGTCCGGCTCCGTCTTCCACCCGGCCAGGTCTAACCCGGTGAACAGGCTCTTGAACCCCTCATCGACCTTCGCCACCTGGTCCGGCTTCGGGTTGGTGCTGGGCAACTCCTTGATCTTGATGTTGCGGAAGTGGCACTCGGCCCCCTCGGACTCCAGCGCGAGATACCCCTTGCGC
>DASSAT010000518.1:0-3508 GCA_035699305.1 Fimbriiglobus sp.
AGCGCTTCGACCCGTGAAGTAAGAGCGGCCGGGACGGCCGCGGTCCCAGGGGCCGCCCTATTCAGCCCGGCGCACGGCTGCTAAACTGAGGCGTGAAGGACCCGCCCGCACCCGCCGAGCGCCGCCCGCAATGCCGTCGCCGACGTCGAACATCCGAAACTTCTGCATCATCGCCCACATCGACCACGGCAAGAGCACCCTGGCCGACCAGTTCCTGCTCAAGACTGGCACCGTCAGCCCGCGCGACATCAAGGCCCAGACCCTCGACAGCATGGACCTGGAGCGGGAGCGCGGCATCACCATCCGCATGCACCCGGTCACCATCTACCACACCCATGACGGGCAAGAGTACGAACTCAACCTGATCGACACCCCCGGCCACGTCGATTTCAACTACGAAGTGTCGCGGAGCCTGGCCGCCTGCGAGGGGGCGATCCTGCTGGTGGACGCCTTCCAGGGCGTGCAGGCGCAGACCGTCGCCAACGCCTTCCTGGCCATCGACGCCGACCTGAAGCTGATCCCGACACTCAACAAGATCGACCTGCCGCACGCCCGGCCGGACTTCGTCGTCGGCGAGATGGAGCAGGCGCTGATGATCGACCCGGCCGAGGTGACGCGGGTCAGCGCCAAGGCCGGCCTGGGCATCGACGAGTTGCTAGCCGCGGTCGTCGAGCGCGTCCCGCCGCCCTCGGGCGAGCCAGACGCGCCGCTCAAGGCGCTCATCTACAACAGCCACTTCGACACCTACAAGGGCGTCGTCGTGTACTGCCGGCTCGTGGACGGCACGCTCAAGCCCGGCCAGCGGGTCCGGCTGATGCGGGCCGGGCGGGAGTTCGCGGTCACGGAAGTGGGCCAGTTCCGACCCGGGATGGAGAAGTGCGACGGCCTCGCGGCCGGGCAGGTCGGCTACCTCACCGCCAACATCAAGACCATCCAGGACGTGAACATCGGCGACACGGTGACGGACGCCTTCATCCCCGCGGCCGAGCCGCTGCCGGGGTACAAGGAGCCCAAGCCGATGGTCTACTCCGGGCTGTACCCGGTCAACAACAACGAGTTCGAGGACCTCCGCGAGGCGCTGGCCAAGCTCAAGCTCAACGACTCCAGCTTCGTCTACACCCCGGAGGTGTCCGACGGCCTGGGGTTCGGCTTCCGCTGCGGCTTCCTGGGGATGCTGCACCGCGACATCATCCAGCAGCGGCTCGAGCGCGACAGCGAACTCGACCTGGTGCAGACCGCCCCGAACGTGAGCTACGAGATCGTCAAGCAGAACGACGAGCTGATCCAGGTCCACGGCCCGCAGGACGTGCCCGACGGCGGCGGCATCAAGGAGTTCCGCGAGCCGATCGTCAAGATCAGCTTCCTGGTCCCGGCGGCCAACGTCGGCGACCTGATGGGCATGTGCCACGAGCGCCGCGGCACGTTCGTCCGCACCGAGTACCTCAGCCCGCAGCGGGTGATCCTGGTCTTCGAGATGCCGCTCGCGGAAGTCATCTACGACCTGTACGACAAGCTCAAGTCCGTCACCCACGGGTATGGCACGATGGACTACGAGGTGATCGGCTTCCGCGCGGCGGAGTTGGTCCGACTGGACATCATCGTCCACCACAACCGGGTGGATGCCCTCTCGGTGATCGTCCACCGCTCGCAGGCCGAGCGCCGCGGTCGGGCGGTGCTCAAGAAGCTCCGCGCGGAGATCGACCGGCACCTGTTCGAGGTGGCGCTGCAAGCGGCCATCGGCGGGCGGATCGTCGCCCGGGAGACGATCGCGGCGATGCGCAAGAACGTCACCGCCAAGTGTTATGGTGGCGACATCAGTCGCAAGCGCAAGCTGTGGTCGAAGCAGGCCGAGGGGAAGAAACGGATGAAGGCGATCGGCCAGGTGGAGGTACCGCAGGAGGCGTTCCTGGCCGTGCTGGAGTCGGGGGACGAGAAGTAACCCCCGGGACCGCGGCCGTCCCGGCCGCTTTGCTTCCCAGGTCGGGGCATTCTGCTGTCGTGCGAGACCCCAGACGCGCGGAGCAAGAGCGGCCGGGACGGCCGCGGTCCCAGGAACGAGGAGCCGCTGTGGACCGCCCCACCGCCAGCACCGCCCGCCGGTTCGTTCAGGTGTTGGCGGTCTTCCTCTGCCTGTTCCTGGTCGTCCGCACTGTCGCCCTGGAGCCGTTCGGCGTGCCGACCGGGAGCATGGCCCCGGCACTCGTCGGCAACCACCGGGAGGCTCGTTGCCCGCGGTGCGACTACCGGGTGGTCGTCGGCGAACCCGGCCCCGACGCACGGCCGGTGCGGTTCGACCGGTGCCGCTGCCCCAACTGCGGCCAGACGGTGGACCTGTCGAGCGCCCGCGAGGTGCCCGGCGACCGGCTGATGGTGGACAAGACTGCCTACCAGTCCCGCGCACCACGGCGCTGGGAGGTGGCGGTCTTCCACTGCCCCGTGGATTCGTCCAAGCCCTACGTCAAGCGGGTCATCGGCTTGCCGGGCGAGTGGGTCCAGGTTTCCGGGGGCGACGTGTACGCCGACGGGCAACTGCTGCGGAAGTCGCTCGCCCAGTTCCGCGAAGTCCGCATCCCGGCTTTCGACCTGGCGTGTGCCCCGGCCGACGGCTGGGGCGTGCGCTGGCTGGTCGGGCCGGATAAATCGGCCGACGAGACGGTGCTGCGCGACGGCGGGTTGTTCCTGGACGGCACCCGCTCGGCCGACGGGGTCGGGCTGACCTACCGGCACTGGAACCTGGACACCAAGGAGGAGGAACCGGTCGGCGACTGGCTCGCGTACAACGGCGGCCCCCGCCGCGACGGGTTCGCCCGGCGGCGCCCGCGGCCGGCCCCGGACCCGGTCCACGACTTCGCCGTCGAGTTCGACCTGGAGGTGCTCGCCGGGGCCGGGACGGTCGCGGTGCGGCTGACCGACGGCGCCGACGGCGTGTGGGCTGACCTGCCGGTCGGCACCGGGCCGGGGGCGATCCGGGTGACGCGCGACGGCACCGACGAGGCGTCCGACGGCCCGTCTGGCCTGACCCTGGGGCGGACGTACCGGGTCGAGTTCGCGTTTGTGGACCGCCGGGCGAGCCTCGCCATTGACGGCCGGGAGGTCGTGGCGCCGCTGGACCTGCCGTTCGACCCGCCGGGCCGGGCGCGGCGCGGGGGCGTGAGCCGGCCGCTCCGGTTCCGGGTTAGCGGGGCGTCGGTCGCGGTCCGAAACTTGCGGCTGCTCCGGGACATCCACTACCTGTCGGTCGGCAAGGTCGGCGACGGGTGGCGGCTGGGGCCGGACGAGTACTTCCTGTTGGGGGACAACACGTCCAACTCCCACGACAGCCGGCTGTGGGTGTTGGACGGGAACCCGGCCCCGGGCGTGCCGGAAGCCGACTTCATCGGTAAACCATTCCTCATCCACCAGCCGCTGCGGCTGGGCCGGGTGACGGTCGGCGGCAAGGCCCGGCTGTTCCAGACGCTGGACTGGTCGCGGCTGCGGTGGCTGAGGTAAATCGCCCGCCGTCGGGGGC
>DASSAT010000519.1:0-4789 GCA_035699305.1 Fimbriiglobus sp.
AGGAGTCAGGAGTCAGGAGTCAGACCGCCGAGATCGGCGTCGTTCATCTGATTCCTGATTCCTGACTCCTGACTCCTGACTCCTGTCCCCTCACACCCCCGCGGCCTTACGCAAAGCCTCGGCCTTGTCGGTCCGCTCCCAGGTGAACTCCGGCCGCTCCCGGCCGAAGTGACCGTGCCGGGCCGTCTCGCGGTAGATCGGCCGCCGCAGGTCCAGCGTCTCGATGATCCCCTTCGGCGTCAGGTGGAAGTGCTCGCGGATCAGCCCGACCAACTTCTCGTCGTTGAGGCCGGGGGCGACCGTGCCGAACGTGCTCACCCAGATGGAGAGCGGGTCCGGGTAGCCGATCGCGTAGCTCAGCTGCACCTCGCACTGCCGGGCCAGCTTCGCCGCCACGATGTTCTTGGCGATGTACCGGGCGACGTACGCGGCCGACCGGTCCACCTTGGTCGGGTCCTTGCCGCTGAACGCCCCGCCGCCGTGCCGACCGCGGCCGCCGTAGGTGTCCACGATGATCTTTCGACCCGTCAGCCCGCAGTCGCCGTGCGGGCCGCCCTCCAGGAACACCCCGGTCGGGTTGATGTGGTAGGTGATGTCCCCTTTAATCAGGTCCGACCGCTCCGCCTGGAGCGTCGGCAGGATCAGCTTCTCGACGATCTCCTTGCGGGCCGCGTCGGTGAACTTGCGGCCCTTGCCGGCCCCCTCCATGACCGTCTCGTCGTGCTGGGTGGACAGCACCACGCAGGTGATCCGGTGCGGGGTGTTGTCGGCGTTGTACTCGACCGTCACCTGGCTCTTGGCGTCCGGCCGTGCCCACTTGAGCCGGCCGTCGCGCCGCATCGCCGCGTGGTTCTCGACCAGCCGGTGTGCCAGGTAGATTGGCAGCGGCATCAGGGTCCGGGTCTCGTCGCAGGCGAACCCGAACATCATCCCCTGGTCGCCGGCCCCGCCGGTGTCCACCCCGACCGAGATGTCCGGCGACTGGGAATGGATCAGGCAGTTGACCTGGCAGGTGTCGGCCGCGAACCCGATGGTGGGGTCCGTGTAGCCGATCTCGCGGATGGCGTCGCGGACGATCTTGTCCACGTTCCCCTGGAGCGGGGCCTTGGTGGTGATTTCCCCGGCCACGGTGCAGTGGTCGGTGGTGACGAGGGTTTCGCAGGCGACCCGGCTGGTCGGGTCGTGTTTCAGGCAGAAGTCCAGGACGGCGTCGGAGACCTGGTCGGCCACCTTGTCGGGGTGGCCCATCGACACGGATTCACTGGTGAACAGGTAGCGACCGGACACGGCATGGGCCTCAAACTGGGCGGACTGGGAGGATGGGAACACCCGATAATGTATAGGATCGGAATCGGGGCGATGCCGACTGGAACGGTTCTAGCGAAAACGACACCTGCATAGCCCACCCGATTTGCGAATTTCCTCTCACACACCGACAGCCGATTTCGGGTACAACTGGAAGGGCTGGGGTCTGCGTGTGTGCCCCCATACTGGTCGATCCTCCTCTCTCGGATGCGGAGTCTTCCATGCCCCGTCCCCGTCGATCGGCGTTCACGCTCATTGAGCTTTTGGTGGTGATCGCCATCATCGCCATCCTGATCGGGCTGCTGCTGCCGGCGGTGCAGAAGGTCCGCGAGGCCGCCGCCCGACTCCAGTGCCAGAACAACCTCAAGCAACTCGGGCTGGCCGTCCACAACTACCACGACGCCAACAGCCAGTTCCCGGCCGCGTGGACCTACGAGCCGCCGGCCCCGCCGACCAAGCCGACGGCGGTCATGTGGTCCTGGGGCTTCGCCGTCCTGCCCTACGTCGAGCAGGACAACCTGTACAAGCAGTTCAACCCGAACCTGTTCCTGTACACCGACCCGAACAAGACGGTGGTCAGCACGCACTTGAAGGTATTCCAGTGCCCGTCCACGCCGAACCAGAACCGGCTGTACCAGTTCCCGGTGCCGTCGGGCGTGCTGCCGGGGGTGCCGGCCGGGACGCTCCAGGCGTCGGCGTCGGACTACACGGCCGTCAGCGGCATCCTCGGCCGCGGCTGGGACATCATCGTCGGACCGCCGTCGGGGGGCGACCGCCACGGCGCGCTGCGGCCGTACGCTCCGGTCCCGGGGTCCAACAACCGGGTCACGATCCCGGCTATCACCGACGGGACCTCGAACACGATCCTGGTCGCGGAGTCGGCCGGCCGTCCGCAGGTGTACTGCCGCGGCAAGGTGCTCTGCTCGTCCCTCCCGCAGCCGTGCCAGGGGCCGATCACCGAGGGGGCCGGGTGGGGCGACCCGTTCAACGGCGAGAACTGGCCGGCTGGCTCCCAGCCCAACGGGTGCGGCAGCGCCGGCCCGTGCCTGATTAACTGCACGAACACCACCGGCCGGGGGCTGTACAGCTTCCACACCAGCGGGATCAACGTGGCCATGTGCGATGGGTCCGTCCGGTTCCTCTCCGAGTCGATCTCCGGCCGGACGGTCGCGTTCCTGGTCACCGCCGCCAAGGGCGAAGTCATCCCCGGCGATTTCTAACCGACCCGGACCCACGACGCATGATGAACACCCACGCTCTCCCCCGCCGGGCGGCGGCCGTCGCCGCCGCCTTGGCGGTCCTCGCCCTGAGTTCCTGCGGCGACAACCGGGTGCCCCGGTACCCGATCCGCGGCAAAGCCCTGGTGGACGGCAAGCCCGTCCCCGGGGTGATCGTGATGCTCTACGCGGTCAAGCCCGTCCCCGGGTTCGACGTCAACCCCTACGCCGAGACGGACGCCGAGGGGAACTTCTCGTTCAGTTCCTACGACCAGGCGGACGGGGCGCCGTCCGGCGAGTACGTGATGACGTTCGACTGGCCGGTCATGGGCGGCCCGTTCAAGAACAGGCCCGACGGCCCCGACCGGCTCGGCGGACGGTACGCCAAGGACAAGAGCCAGTTCAAGGTGACGGTCGAGACGCAAGCGAAGGAACTCGAGACCTTCCAGCTCAAGTCCGACCCAAAGGTCGCCGAGCAGATCAAGCGGCGCGGCAACCGGCCCTCCCTCGGCGGCGACTGATACCGGATCGCGTTGATCTCTTACCCCCCTCTCCCCGCTGGGGAGCGGGGTTGGGGGTGAGGGGTCTGCGGTCCCGGGCCGCCACGGAGGGCGGCCCCTACCCGTAGGGGCCGCCCACCGTGGCGGCCCGGGAACGCAGACCCCTCACCCCCAACCCCGCTCCCCAGCGGGGAGAGGGGGGCCAGAGTTCAACGCATGCCGGGCCTCGGGCCAACGACTCATCGGTTATAGTGCTGCCGGCCGTGGGAATGGGTCAACTTTCCGGCCCGGACGTGCCTTTGTTCTCGTCGCCCTCGTCGGCGGTGACGCGGGGCAGGAAGACCTGGAACGCGGTCCCCCGGCCCGGCTGCGACTCGACCCGAACGAACCCGCCGGCTCGGTCCACCACCTGCTTGACCACCGCCAGCCCTAGCCCGGTCCCCTGGCCGGCCGGCTTGGTCGTGAAGAACGGCTCGAACACCCGCTCGATCAGCTCCTGCGGGACGCCGCCGCCCTCGTCGCGGACCTCGATCCGCGCGTACGTCCGCGGGCTGCCGGGGTCGAGTAGCGCCGACTGGCCGGACACCGAGACCCGGACCGCGCCGCCCCCGGGCATCGCGTCGCGGGCGTTGAGCACCAGGTTCAGCAGCACCCGCTCCAGGTGCGACGGGTCGATGAACACCGACCCGCCGTTGGGGCCGCGGGCGAACTCGACCCGGTGGCTCGGGCCGACCGCCCGGCGGAGGATCGGCAGGAACCGCTCGACGGCGTCGGCGGCCGAGAGCACCCGCGTCGCCCGGGCGGTGTCGCGGACGTACCCGGTCAGCTCGGTGGTCAGGGCGGCGCCGCGGCCGGCCGCGTCGGCGATGTGCCCGACCAGCGCCCGGGCGTCGGCCGACAGGTCGTCCCGGGCGGCCAGCAGCTCCGCGGAACCGAGGACGACCGTCAGCAGGTTCCTGAAGTCGTGGGCCACCCCGGCGGCGAACTGGCCCAGCGCCTCCAGCCGGCGGACCTCGGCCAGCTGCTCGTCGCGGGTGTGCAGGGCGGCCCGCACGTCCGACAGCTCGGCCGACCGCATCTTCAGCGCCAGCAGGTCGGCCACCGACCCGGCGAAGTCGCGGGCCTCGGTGGTCCACTCCCGCGGCGGGCCGGTGTGCTCGTGGCAGACGACGCCGATCACCTTCCCGCCCAGATAGATTGGTGCGTCGAGCATCGAGGTGATGCCGAGCGGCTTGAGGTACGACTCGGACATCTCGGCGGTCCGCGAGTCGGCGGCGGCGGTCTCGGCCGGGATCGACCGGCTCAGGTCCAGGGCGGCGAAGTAGCTGGGGAAGTCGGCCACCCGGATGGTCGCCCCCTCGGAGTGCTCGCCGCGCGACCGCTCGTACAGGTTGGCACACCGCAGCGCCTTGCCGTCCTCCGTGAACGTCCAGACGCCGACCCGCTCGACCTCCAGGGTCTCGGCGGCCAGCTCACAGGCGCGGCGGAAGATGGCGACCAGACCCACGGCCGGGTCGAGCCGGGCGATCTCAAGTCGGGCCTGATCGGTCTGCCGCCCCGGCTCCTCGGCGGCGGGCACGGGGTCGTCGGACATGACACCCCTCGCGTTCGCGGGCGGTGCTGCGACACCCCGACTGTACCCGCCCCGGGCGGGAAACGCGAGAGGATAACGATGAGAGGGTGCGCGGCGGGTTCTGGCGAACCCCGAGCGGCAGCGAGGGGGTGGGGTTGTCCACCCCTCCCCCCCAACCCCCTCCCCGAAGCGGG
>DASSAT010000520.1:0-2580 GCA_035699305.1 Fimbriiglobus sp.
CAGTGTCGCGTGCACCTCGGCCGGCGCCCGCACGATTAGCGACAGGCTCGGGGCGTGGAAGATGATGCTCGCCGGACCACGGTTGGTCGCCGTGTTCCAGATCAGCGGATCCACCGACGCCTGGATCGAGTCGATGATGAGCTTCGCGTTCTGCATCGTGGACTGGAAGTCGATGATCGGCCCCCAGGTAACAGCCCCGCCGAACGGCCCGGACAGGGCGATCACGTCCCCGAGGTAGTACGCACGCGTGACCAGCGTCTCCCTGGCCCGCTCCAGCGTCACCACCTGGATCACCTTGTCCTTGATGATGTACGTTAGCCCCTGCGATTGCAGAATGGCCCGCAGGGCCGTCCGGGCCGTCACCCCGCCGGGCATCGCCACCGGCCGCCGCATGTCCAGCCCCGCGTCTTCGAGCGACTTCTTGTCCAGGTAGATCGGCTTGTCGATGATGTTCGACAGCTGCTGCACCGTCTCCTCGAACGGGGCGTCCTTGACCCCCTGGCCGATCTTCTTCTCCAGCGCCTGGAGGATCGACTCTTCCTCCGGGCCGAGCTTGACCTCGAACATCTTCCGCCGCCGCTCCGTCTTCTCCTTCCAGTCCTTCGGGAAGACGATGTCCCCCCGCGGTGGGATGGCCGAGTCCTGGACGCTGTTGAGCGCGTAGACGAACCCCTCGGCCTGATCGTGGGCCAATTCGCGGGCCATCGCGATCTTGTCGCCGGTCGCCATCTGCCCGGTCAGCACCAGCACTGACGGGTTGTTCGGGTACTTGCGGGCCAGTTCGGCGACCTTTTTGTTCGCCCCGGGGATATTGTTGAGGGTGTGTAGTCGCTCGATCTCGGCGACGCCAGCGCGAACTTCCTTGGCCTCCAGGCGGGCCGCCTCTTCGAGCTTTTGCAGTTGCTCCTTCGTGAGCTTGGCCGCGGGGTCGGGCGCCGCCTTCCCCTCGATGGCGGCGATACTCGCCGAGGCGAGCTTGACCAGCGCGACCCGCTTCTCGGAGCTGATCGCCACGGACAGGTCCAGTGCCCGGACGACGTCCTTGACCCGGCGGACGGCCTTGGCCGGGTCGGTCTTGGCCAGTTTCTGCGCTTCGGCGATCCGGGCCTTGAAGTCGGCCTCGGCCTTCTGGTCGGCGACTTGGCGCAGCGCCTTCGCCCGGTCAATGGGCGATTCCTGGGCCGCGGCCGTGCCGACGAGCAGCCCCACCGCCAGCGCGACCGCCGCGGTCCGCACACCTTGCCGCGCCATGTCCTGGCCCCCTGGTCCGAGTGCCGTGGTCCGCAAGTCCGTACACTGACAACGTACCCGGCTGGCGGGGCGTTTGCTACCCGCCCCGCGGTCGGCCCCCGGTCGCCCGGCCGGCACGACCGCGCCGCCCGCCCCAGCCCGAACCGCCGTTGACCCGACCGCGCCGGGCGGGTAAACCCGGACGGTTAGCCGGAGGGTCCGTCCCGTGCGCCGCCGCCGCGTCCTGCTCGCCCTGCTGATCGTCGCCCTGGCCGCGGCCGGGGTCGTGGGCGCGCTCGGGCTGCTGGTCAAGCAAGAGCCGGAGTTCTACGCCGGCCGGGCCGGCGACGAGTTCTCCGACTCGCTGGTCGCCTCCCGGGTGCTGACCCGGTTCGGCGACCTGATGAATGACGTGCGGCTCAAGCCGGAGTGGAGCGGGTCGTTCACCGCGTCGGAGCTGAATGCGTTCCTGCGCGAGAACCTTCAGGAGGGTGGGTGGCTGGCGCGGGTGCTGCCGCCGGAGCTGCACGACCCGCGCGTGGCGATCGACGGGGACCGGGTGAAGGTGGCCGGCCGAGTCGGCGACGGGTTCTGGAGCACGGTGGTGTCGGCGGAACTGCGCGTCTGGCTGGTCAAGGACGAGATCAACACAGTGGCGATCGAGTTGGTCCGGATGCGGGCCGGGGCGCTGCCGGTGGAGCTTCAGTGGTTCCGCGGGCTGGACGCGATCGGCGAGGCGGTGCGGGACCGGAACGTGGACGTGGGGTGGTATCGGCATGACGGCAACCTGGTCGGGGTGTTCCGGCTGTACGCCGACCAGCCGCGGCCGCCGACCCAGTTGCGGACGGTGAATGTGGCCGACGGCCGGGTGACGGTCGCCGGCCGGAAGACGGGCGAAGCCGCCGCCCCGCTCGGCACGGGGCCGGCGTTGCCGGGGAAGGAGTAAGTCGCCCGGCCTACGACACGAACTCCCAGCCGCTCGCGGTCCGCGTCATCCGAGCCGGGCCGTTCAGTCGTGTCCCGGTAAGTCGCACCTCCCACCCGTCCGCCAACTCCCCCTCATACGTCCCCGCGTCCCACCGGCGCACCCGGCCGCGGTCGCCCAAGAGCGGTCCTTCGTAGTCCAGGTAGAGCAGCCGGTGGTCGTAGTTCGGCTCCGCCGGCACCGTCCGGCCCGGTCCCGGTTCGGCCAGCAGCCGCCACGCCCGCAGCACCGGGCCGCACTCCAGCAGCAGGTCCCAGTGGACCGCCGGCCAATCGTGCTCCAGGACCACGAACCGCGGCACGTCACACTCCCCGGGTTGGGCTTCGGCCGACCGATCGGCTACGTTACCATAGCGGCGAAGTCCG
>DASSAT010000521.1:0-5148 GCA_035699305.1 Fimbriiglobus sp.
GAGAGTTCCGAAAAAGGCGCCCCTGGGACCGCGGCCGTCCCGGCCGCTCTTGCTATGCAAGTCGGGAGCCTCTGGCGACACACAAGCGCCCTGACCGGTGCAGCAAGAGCGGCCGGGACGGCCGCGGTCCCAGGGGGGTCACTTCGTCCCGGTTGGGTTGAGCAGCACGGGGCTGACGCGGTCAAACCCGGCGCGGCGGGCCTCGTCGATCAGCTTGACCACGTACTGGTAGTTCAGCCGCTCGGCAATCTCCAGCCGGAGCTTGGCCGGCGGCCTCTTCTCCAGCCGGGCGGCCTTCGCCTTGTCTTGCAGGTACTTGAACAGGGCGCCGGTGTCCCGGCCCAGCGAGAAGCTGCCGGTCCGCGGGGCAGCGGTGATGTCGGCAATGCCGCCGTTGTCCGCCGCGTACACCTGGACGATCAGCTCCTCGTCCCGGGTCGGGTCGAGGCTCGGGGCGGTCTGGGACGGCCCGCCCTCTTCCTTCGGCAGCGCAAGCGCAATCTGCGCCTCCAGCGGCATCGGCCGGAAGGTGAACAGGAAGAACGCCATCAGCTGGAACGACATGTCCAGCATCGGGGTGATCGGCAGGTCGGGATCGACCCGCGAGATCTTCGGCCGCTTGCGGCGCATGGTGCCCACCCGCCTACTGTGGCTCGACCTTGAGAACCCGCAACTGGATGTCGGCGTACCCGGCCCGCTGGCACGCCCGCCACACGTCGTGGACCTGCTTGAAGTGGCAGTCCTTCGACGCCCGCAGGATGACCAGCGACCGGCCCCGCCCCTTCTCCCAGTCGGCCGGCTTGGTCCGGGCCTTGTCCAACTCGAACTGGATGGCCATGTTGTTCTGCACCGCGGTCGGCGTCTCCCAGCGCTCCTCGCCGCGGCTGGTGAGCGTGGTCGTCACCCCGGTCGGCAAGATGTTGAGGATGGTGTAGTTGACCACCGTCTGGTCGAGCGCCTTAGCCTCGATCGCCTGCGGCAGCTTGATCGACTCATTGACCTGCTCGGTGACGAAATGGGCGCAGAGCATGAAGAACATGATCAGCTGCAGGACCATGTCCAGCAGCGGGGTCATGTTCGGCTCGCACTTGAGCGCCTCGGTCCCGGTGGCGGCTGCACTCATGGCTGTCCCATGCAGAGAGGGGGTGAGGGGGTGAGGGGGTGACGAAGACCGGTGTTTCACGCCCTCACCCCCTCACCCCCTCTCTTCCAGGCGGCGCGGCGACCGGGGTGGGGGCGGCGACCGCCGCGGCGGCCGGCATCGCCGTCGCCGGGGACGTCGGCACGCCGGGCTTCTTCGAGTTGTGGTACATCTGCGTCAGCAGGTCGTCGGCGACGTGCCCGACCTCCAGCATCAGCTGGGTGATCCGGTTGCGGAAGTAAGTGTTGAACGCGATCGCCGGCACCGCGATGGCGATCCCGACCAGCGTCACCGCCAGGGCGTGCGAGATACCCTCGGCCAGCCGGGCTGGGTTGGCCGCCGTCCCGGCCGACAGACTCATGAACGCCTCGATCATCCCGAACACCGTCCCGACCAACCCCAACATCGGCCCGAGTGTGGCGATCACCGCCGTGTAGTTGTTCTTCTGCTCCTTGTCCGACCGGACCCCCTCCAGGGTGTTGAACGCTGCCTCCCGGGCGTCGTCGAGCCCGTACTGGAGCCGCGACATGCCGGCGGTCAGCACCCGGCCGAGGTACGACGGGTCCGACCGGGCGATGTCGTACGCTTCCTTGAACCGTCGCTTGTTGACCGTGTCGGTGAAGTCGTCCACGAACCCGGCCGGGATTGCCTGCCCCATCCGTAGGTCCAGCGACAGCAGCACCACCATGGCGATCAGCCAGATGGAGGTCGGCAGCAGCACGATCCAGAAGAACCCGACCGACTTGATGATGTGGACGAAGACGTTGTCCGGCGCGGAGGTGGTCGGAGCCGGGGCGGGGGCGGCCCCGGGGTCTTGGGCGAGGGTCGGGGCTACGGTCACGAGCAGGGCGAACAGGGCCAGCAGCAGCAACGCACGACGACGCGGGAGGGGCGGACACGGCGAGAGGTTCATAGCTGATCCTGCGGACAGACGGGAGGACCGGAGAAGCGCTCGGACCAATCCGTTTTCAGAAAACCGGCCGGGGGTTCCGGCGTCAAGTCGAAAACCCGCGGAACCGTCCGGCCGCAGTGGTGTTGCGGCCACTGCCTGAATCTTCATCTCCTGGGGGCGCGGTCCCGGGGATCACCGGCCGGCGGCCTGGACCTTCTGGCGGAAGTAGTCCAGGGTCCGCTTCAACCCGTCCTCGCGGCCGACCTTCGGCTCCCAGCCGAGCAACTTCTTCGCCAGGGAGATGTCGGGCTTGCGCTGCCTGGGGTCGTCCGGCGGCAGCGGCTTGTAGACGACCTGGCTCTTGCTGCCGGTTAGACGCAGGACCTCGTCGGCGAATTCCTGGATCGTGATCTCGCCCGGGTTGCCGAGGTTGACCGGCAGGTGGTAGTCGCTGAACAGGAGTCGGTGGATGCCGTCCACGAGGTCGGAGACGTAGCAGAAGCTGCGGGTCTGTTGGCCGCGGCCATAGACGGTGATCGGGTCGCCGCGCAGCGCCTGGCCGACGAAGTTGGGCAGCACCCGGCCGTCGTCGAGCCGCATCCTCTCGCCGAACGTATTGAATATGCGAACGATATGCGAGTTGACGCCGTGGTCGCGGTGGTAGGCCATGGTGATGGCCTCGGCGAACCGCTTGGCCTCGTCGTACATGCTCCGCTCGCCGACCGGGTTGACGTGTCCCCAGTAGTCCTCGGTCTGCGGGTGGACCTCTGGGTCGCCGTACACCTCGGAGGTGCTGGCGAGCAGGAACCGCGCCGCGTGGGCCTTGGCGATGCCCAGCGCGACGGAGGTGCCCAGCGACCCGACCTTGAGGGTCTGGATCGGCGCCTTCTGGTAGTCCACCGGGCTGGCCGGGCTGGCGAAGTGCAGGACGTTGTCCACCAGGCCGTCCACGTAGAGCGGCTTCGAGATATCGTGGACGATGACGCGGAACTTCGGGTTATCGAGCAGGTGGCGGACGTTGTCGGGCCGGCCGGTGATGAAGTTATCGACGCAGACGACGTCGTGTCCGTCGGCGAGGAAGCGTTCGCACAGGTGCGACCCGATGAACCCGGCCCCGCCGGTGATGAGTGTCCGCACGGCTGACTCCTTCCAGGGACGTCGGGCGAGGTGCGACGCAGACGGGATACGCCGCGCGGCCGGCGTTTCAAGGGACGAAAGCCAGGGACCGCTCACGGTTAACCACACAATCCGGGAGTTGATAGCCCCGTAGCTCACCATCGACGCGGCCAGCCTGCTCAACGGAGTGCGGGCTGCGTGCGCCCGCCCGGAGTTGCGGGACCGTTTTGTGATCGAGGCACTCGCTTCGGTCCACCTGGAGGCAGCGCGGGCAGTTAGCGAGTTCCGTGAGCAGATAGGTGGGGGCAAAGACGTTTAGTGCCCCAGCCTCCGCTCGTCCCGCCGTCGCACCTTCAAGTGGTACGCCGTCCGCTAGAATAGTCTCGGTCCCGGGATCATGAAGAGGAGGCTGCCTGTGGCATCTCTGGCGGAGCGGATCACGATCGACCCCGAGCAGTGCGGCGGGCGCCCCTGCGTCCGCGGCATGCGCATCCGCGTCAGCGACGTCCTCGACCTGCTGGCGAATGGTCTTAGCCCGGAGCAGATCGTCGAGGAACTCCCCGACCTGGAACCGGCCGACGTCGAGGCGTGCCTGCGCTACGCCAGCCGGCGCGTCGCCGATCCGGTGCCCGTCACGTGACCATCTGGCTGGACGCCCATCTCCCCCCGTTGGCCGCCGCGTGGATCACGGCGACGTTCGGGATCGAGGCCCACGCGGTCCGCGACCTCGGGCTGCGCGACGCGAAGGACCCGCCGATCTTTCAGGCGGCCCGGGCCGCGGATGCTGTGGTGATGCCGAAGGACAGTGACTTCGTGGAGATGGTGCGGCGGCTCGGCCCGCCGCCGAAGGTGTTGTGGGTGACCTGCGGGAACACGTCCAACGCCCGCCTCCGCGAGGTCCTCACCCACGACCTGCTCGCCGCGGTTGCCCGTCTGGATAGTGGAGAGTCTCTGGTAGAGATCGGGGCATCTCCTAGCTGAATCGGACCTGGCCGGTCGAGCCTTGCGGATGCACACCGACGGCCGGGATCGCCGATCCGGTTGTATAATCTCCGCACGCGACCGCCGAACTACCCTGCGGACCCGCTGCCCCCGCCGAGCCGAGTATGCCGCGACCCGCCGTCTGCCCGCACTGCCAGGAAGAACTCGACATCCCGGCGGAGTTCCGCGGCCGGCAGGTCCGCTGCGCCTCCTGCCAGCAGGTGTTCGTCCCGCCGGCCGAGTCGCCGGCCCCGCCACCGTTGCCCGCGCCCGGCAACTGGGAGGAGGACCGCCCGTCCCGCCGGCCGGTCCGCGCGGACGACGACCGCCCGAGCAGCCGACCCGTGCCGGACGACGCCGACCGGTTCGATGACCGCCGAGCCCCGTGGGACGACCGCCCGCCGCGCCCCCGGAAGAAGCGCACCCTCTGGGTGTGGCTGCTCATCCTCGGGTTCTTCGGGCTGTGCGTGCTGCCGTGCGGCGGGTTCTTCGCGTTCGCCATGTGGATGATGTTCCCGGACTTCCAGCCACATGACTCCCCCGAGGGCCGGTTCCGCGCTGAGTTCCCCGGCCAGCCGTTCACTTACACCCGGACCGACGACGACGGGCGGACCTGGCACTGCACCGAGTCCAAGCGGAGCCTGCCGCCGGAGACGTACTTCGTCCACTACACCGACCTGCGGGCCGGGCCGCGGAGGCCGGCCGCGGCGCTCAAGGACGCGGCCGACAAGGTGGTGTCCCAGGCGCCCGGCAGTACCGAGGTGCGGCGGACGGCCGGCACCACCGACGGCCACCCGTCGGTGGACCTGACGGTCGAGCACCCGGACGACACGGTGACGGCCGCCCGGTTCATCCTGGTCGGGCACCGGCTGTACGCGATCGGGGTGACTGGGATGATCGACCCGCGCGACGCCAGCGCCGACCCGCGGGTGAAGCACTTCCTCGACGCATTCAAGATCACGACCGCCGCCGAGGGGAAGTGAATCACCCTGGGACCGCGGCCGTCCCGGCCGCTCTT
>DASSAT010000522.1:0-5275 GCA_035699305.1 Fimbriiglobus sp.
GGAGGGGAGGAAGCCAGAGCCACCCTCTAGCTCCCCCTCCCCGCTTCGGGGAGGGGGTTGGGGGGAGGGGTGAACTCCTCACCCCCTCGCTGCCGCTCGGGGTTCGCCGCGACCCGCTCCCGATCCGGCCTGGAGCCGACCCGATGAACGTCCGCGGACAGCCGTGCCGCACCCTCTGGGAACTCCCCGACGCCGCCGGCATCGAGGTGATCGACCAGCGCGCCCTGCCGCACCGGTTCGCCACGGTCGTACTGCGAACCCCGGAAGAAGTCGCCGCCGCGATCCGCGACATGACCGTCCGCGGCGCGCCGCTGATCGGGACCGCGGCCGGGTACGGCGTCTACCTCGCCGCGCGGGCCGGGGCCGACGTGGACCGCGCTGCCGAAGTGCTCTGCGCCGCGCGCCCGACGGCAGTCAACCTGCGGTGGGCCGTCCGGCAGGTGGTCGAGGCGGCGCGGGCCGGCCGCGCGCTGGAGGCGGCCCGGCAGATCGTTGCCGACGAACTGGACCGCTCCCGGCGGATCGGCGAGCACGGCTTAACACTTCTCCGCGATGTCGCCCAGCGCAAGGGGGAAGTCCGCGTCCTGACCCACTGCAACGCCGGGTGGCTGGCGTGCATCGACCACGGCACCGCGACCGCTCCGGTCTACGCGGCGCACGACGCGGGCATTCCCGTCCACGTCTGGGTGAGCGAGACCCGGCCGCGCAACCAGGGGGCGGCGCTGACGGCGTTCGAACTGGGCGAGCACGGCGTCCGGCATACGGTCGTCGCGGACAACGCCTGCGGCCACCTCCTGCGGCAAGGGCTGGTGGACCTGGTGATCGTCGGCGCGGACCGGGTGGCCGCCAACGGCGACACCGCCAACAAGATCGGCACCTACCTCAAGGCGCTGGCCGCCCGCGACAACGGCGTGCCGTTCTACGTCGCGTTGCCGACCTCCACGATCGACTGGTCGCTGGCCGACGGGTCCGGCATCCCGATCGAGGAGCGGTCGGCCGACGAGGTCCGCTACGCCGAGGGGCAGGGCCGCGACGGGGCGGGGCGGGTGCTGCTGGTCCCGGAGACGAGTCCGGCCGGCAACCCGGCGTTCGACGTGACCCCGGCCCGGCTGGTGACGGCGTTCGTCACCGAGCACGGCGTGGTATCGCCCGCGGAGCTACACGAGACGCTGACGTGACCGAGAAGGGCTACGTCCAGTTCCGCTGCGACTGGGAGCGGACCGCCGCCCCCGCCGGGCCGCTCGTGGATGAGCTGATCGCCTGGCGCGATCGACTCTATCGGCTCGGTCTAATCGGGGTGTACCCGGACGGCATCGGGTTCGGCAACCTGAGCGCCCGCGTCGGCAATGCGTTCGTCATCTCCGGCACCGCGACCGGTCGGCTGGAGGCGGTCGGCCCGGAGCACTTCACCGAAGTGACCGGCTACGACATCGCGGCGAACTTCGTGAAGTGCCGTGGCCCGGTGGAGGCGTCGTCCGAGTCGATGAGCCACGCGGCCGTCTACCGGGCCGACCCGACGGCCGGCGCAGTGATTCACGTCCATCACCTCGACCTGTGGGAGCAACTTTACGGGAAATTGCCGACGACCGATCCGAAGGCGGAGGCGGGGACGCCGGCGATGGCGTGGGCGATCGAGGAGTTGTTCCGCCGCGGGGGGGTGCGGGAGGCGGGTCTGTTCGTGATGGGCGGCCACCGCGAGGGGCTGATGGCGTTCGGCGCCACATCCGACGAGGCCGGGGCGCGGGTGGTCGCGGCGTTCAATGTGTTGGCAGGAGTGTCAAAGCCGGGTGCGGCCAGCGGCAGTGGTGAGCCGCCCCAACTGTATTCTGCTCGACGACCCGTGCCGCCACCACCGACCGCCGCCGGGCGAGACAGACCAGGTGTCCAGTAGGTATTCGGGCGAGAATTCGTAGGAACAGCGGTGGCAGTCCGGGGCCGGGACTGCGGATTATCCCATCCCGATCCGGTAAAAAACTCCGCATTCCCGCGAAAATTCCGCTTGACGGTGCAGATTACCCGCTTTTACAGTGGATTTTGACAGGGAAGTTTTCTGCGCACGAACTCCGTGCCTGTCCGCCCCGGGCCGCACCGGCAGAACTCACCGGGGATAATTTGGACGACGTGTGCAGGTGGGCGGACGCCGCGGACCGTGGTGCCGGTCCGGGGGGCCGTCCCGGGACAGAGACGCGAGTGGTGATCTGACAGCCCTGACGCACCGAAAGATAGGCGCTCATGCTCGTACTGTCCAGGAAAAAGAACGAGTCGATTGTCATTAACAACGACATCGTGATCACGGTGGTGGAGATCCGCGGGGACAAGGTCCGACTCGGGATCGTGGCCCCCAAGGACGTGCCGGTCCACCGGGAAGAGGTGTACGAGGCGATCCACGGCCAGAAGGCCCCGATCGCCCCGAAGCCGGCCGAGACCAACGGCTCCTGACACCTCTCCCGCTCCCTCGCCGTGTCCGCCTTCCCGTGCCGCTCACCCGGGGAGGGTGGGTCGGCCATTCACGCCCACCAAAGCAATTAGCCGCACGATCGGCGCAGAAAGAGCACGATCAAGAACAGATTGATCTTCTGTTCTTGATCGTGCTCTTTCTGCACCGATCGTGCGGCTAATCCCCCGCGGCGCTGGCTTGCAGGACCGCCTCGCGGTCGATCCCCTTCTTCTTGAGCTTGGTGTGCAGGGTGTCCCGCGACATGCCCAGCACCCGGGCCGCCTGGCTGACGTTGCCGCCGGTCTGCTGGAGCGCCTTGCGGATCGCCCACGTCTCCAGCTCGTCCACGTCCAGCGTCGGCGGCAGGTCCGCCCCGCCGGCCGCTGACGCCAGCGGCGCCGGCTCGTGGACGGCCAGCGGCAACCCGTCGGCGTCGATCTGGTCCATCTCGCTCATCACCGCGGCACTCTCCAGCACCGCGCGCAGCTGCCGGACGTTGCCCGGCCAGGCGAACGCCTGGAGCTTGCGCATCGCGGCCGGCGTCAGCTTGAACTGCCGACGGCACTGGACGCTCAGCCGCTCCAGGAAGAACCGGGCCAGCTCCTGAATGTCCTCGTCGTGCTCGCGCAGGGGCGGCACCCGCAGGTGGATCACCTGCAACCGGAACAGCAGGTCCTGGCGGAACTTGTTGGCCCGCACCTCGTCGTCCAGGTTGCGGTGGGTGGCGGCGACCACCCGGAAGTCCACCTTCACGTCCCGGGTGCCACCGACCGGCCGGAACGCCTTGCCCTCGATCACCCGCAGCAGCTTCGCCTGGCACTCTAGCGACAGTTCGCCGACCTCGTCGAGGAACAGCGTCCCCTCGTCGGCCTGCTCGAAGTACCCCGGGTGGTCGCGGTCGGCCCCGCTGAACGCCCCCTTGCGGTAGCCGAACAACTCCGCCTCCAGCAGCGTCGGGGCGATGGCGGCGCAGTTGACCACCACCAGTGGCCCGTCGGCCCGCTGGCTGTTGTGGTGCAGCGCCTGGGCGACCAGCTCCTTGCCGGACCCGCTCTCGCCCTGGATCAGCACGTTGAACGGCTGCGGGGCGGCCTTGGCGATCTGCTGCCGCAGGGCGGTGACGGAGTCGCTGTCGCCGATGAGCTCGTCGGCCACCGGGGCGACGATGCGCAGGCGGGTGTTCTCGGCCTCCAGCTTGCGGCGGGTGCGGTGGATCTCCAGGGTCGGGGCGAGGAACCCGGCGGTGACTTCCAGGAACCGCACGTCCCGGTCGGCGAACCCGCGGCCGGTGCGGTAGACGTGGATGGCGGCGAACGGGTCGCCGGTGTGGGTCGCCAGCGGCAAACAGACCGCGTCGGTGAACGACGACAAGCTGTCGCCAGGATTGGAGGCGTTGCCGTCGCCGAAGAGCCAGACCATCTTCGAGGTGCTGCGGACCCGCTCGGTCAGCCGCTTCGACAGCCGCACGTCCACCGCCGCCCGGTCGGGCATGACCAGCTTCGGGGTCGGGTCGGACGGGTCGAGGCTCAGGTAGCCGGCCACGGTGGCCGACGTCTGGTTGAGGATGGTCCGCAGGGTGTGGCGGACCAACTCCTGCGGGTCGTGGACGCCGACGGCCGAGGTCATGAACCGGCACAGGGCGGTCAGCTCATCGACCTTGAGCTGCGTCTCGGACGGGTCGGGGTCGAGGTCCGGGACGGTCCGGCGCTGCGGGTGCTCGTGGGCCTTGGTGTTGACGATCTCGCTGCCGTTGCGGACCACCGACGACGACCCGGAGAGCGACGGCGACAGTCCGGTGCCGGCCTCCGGCAAGAGCGGGACGGTGCCGGGCGCCGGGGTGATCGGGGCCGGGGTCTGGGACGGGGGCGGCTTGTTGGTCGAGATCGTGAACCGCAGCCGGGCCTCGCCGAGTTGGATGACGGCCCCGTCGGCCAGGGGGATGGCGCCGTTGACCTTGACCCCGTTGACCCGGGTGCCGTTGAGGCCGAAGTCGCGGAGCACCCACCGCCCGTCTTCGTAATAAATCTTGACGTGGAGCCGCGACACCAGGTCGTTCTTGACGACCAGGGAGTTCTCCCGGCTACGGCCGAGGGTGGCGGGGTGGCTCGGGTTCAGGTCCAGGGCGCCCGGGACGCACTCCCCGGCCTCCAGGATCAACCTAGCGTGCATGAACAGCCCTTCTACGGCCGGGCGGCGTCGTGGGCGAACGAGTCCGGGCGGCGGGCAACAGGTCGGGAGAACGGAGGGCGGCCGTAGACCCGACGGGATAGCTTAGCACGAATTTGACCCCATCCGCAGCGCCGGGCCGGAGAGAACTTCCGATCGGGTCGCCGGGACGCGGGTCATGACCTAGGTTAACCGCCCGGCGGCCGAAGGCAAGCGGCCGCTGAACTCTTCGCCGGAGCCGACTCGTGCAGACCGTCATTGAGGGCCGGGCGTACGTGCTCGGCGACAATATCGACACCGACCAGATCATCCCGGCCGAGTACCTGACGTACAACCCGACGATCCCGGCCGAGTACAAGATGTTCGGCAAGTTCGCGCTGAGCGGGGTGCCGGCCGACGTCGCCGGGCTGCCCAAGGGGCACGTCCCGTTCCACGGCCCGGAGGACGAGTTCGTCTCGCCGTACCGGGTCATCGTCGCGGGGAAGAACTTCGGCTGCGGGTCGAGCCGGGAGCACGCCCCGATCGCGCTGGCGGCCGCGGGGATTCAGTGCGTGGTCGCCGAGTTCTACGCCCGCATCTTCTACCGCAACGCCGTCAACGGCGGTTACCTCGTGCCGGTCGAAACCAAGCAACGGCTGGTCGATCAGGTCTGTACCGGCGACGAGCTGAGCA
>DASSAT010000523.1:0-3666 GCA_035699305.1 Fimbriiglobus sp.
TCCCGGTAGACCACGGCATGGGGGACGTACTTCACCCCCTTCGTGTCGTAGGCCCGCGCCTCGATGGTGAGGAGCTTGGTGCCGCCCGGCGACACCACCGCCTCGGACGCCCCGCGGTGCGGGGCGAGCTTGATCGGCGACCGGTGCTTGCCGGTCGCCACGTCCCACACCCGCACCTCGCCGTCGTAGTCGATCGTCACCTGCCTTGCGCCGTCCTTCTCCGAATGGGCGACCTTCCGACCCTGGATCGACACGAACGCCGTCTTCCAGTCCGCGGTCAGGGAGACGTAGTTGTCCGTCCCGCGCAGGCCCGGCGGGGTCTCGATCCGGGACAGCTCCTTGCCCTCCGCTGGGTCCCAGACCTGGATCACGCCCGACGGATACCCGGCCACCACAAGCCGCTTTCCGTCGGCCGAGAACTTCAACAACGAGATGCTGGTCTTGCGGTCCGGGTGGACCAGCGTTCGGACCAGCCGCGGCGAGACCGGCTCCGACTTCGCCACGACCGCGGGCCGGGCGACCTCGACCCGGTATGTGCTCGGGGCGACGTGCCCCTCAGGCCAGGCGTCGAGCGAAAGGGTCAGCGTCGCCTCGCCGGTGCCTGCGGATTCGGCGGCCCGGACCGGGCCGTGCAGGTTCACCCCTCAACACCGCTGTTTTAACTCGAAGTGTTCCTTCACCGGCGGCTCGCCCGGCCAGCGGACCTCGACCGTCGGACGGACGGCCTTCGGGATCGTGTCCTCGTAGACAAGCATGGCAAACGTGCCGCCGCCCAGCCCGGGGGTGCCGACCGTCAGGACCAGATCGTTGTCCCGGCTCAGCCACAGCTTCGGGACCTCGCCGTAGAAGCTCACCTGAAGCGGACCGTCGAGGTGGACGACCGGGGCGTCGGCCGGCTTGCCGGCGAACGCCAGCACCCCGGTCGGGTCGAAGAACCCGGCCGACTGCATGGTCCGCCCGCCGACCCCGGCTCCCTTGAACCGGGCCGACTGCACGTCCACGCCGATCCGGGCGGCGACCACGTTGGGGTCGGCCTTGAGGGCGTCGCGGATCGCCTGGACCGCGGCCAGGGACGGGTTGCCGGCGTACTGCTTGAGCGGGGCAAGCCCGACGGAGACGCCCTTGTGGACCGTGCCGCCCGGGGTCACGTCGCCGACCTCGAACGTGTAACCCTCCTCCTTCGGCCCGGCGTTCTTCGCGGCCGGGACCTTCTCCCCCGCCTCGGTCAGGTCGCCGTTGCCGTTGCGGTCTACGTACAGGGCGTCGCCGTCCTGAACGAGCCAGACCCGGTCCTTGGCGTCCGGGCCGAAGACCAGCAGGCAGTACCGCGGCGCCTTGGTGGCGTAGGCGGGTTCCTTCGTGATGGTGCGGTCGATCTTCGACAGGTCTGCGGCGGTTAGCCGCGAGGCGAAGCCGAGTGCGGCCACGGCGACCAGCAGAGTCACCCAGCGCATGGCGATCTCCCGAAGTGCGGTGCGAGTCGGTCAGGAGAAAGACGACTCAGACGCCCGATTATTTCGCGCCGCCAGCCGGGCCGCAACGCGCACGGCCGAGACCAGGCTCGACTCGTCGGCCACGCCTTTGCCGGCGATGTCGTATGCGGTGCCGTGGGCGACGCTGGTGCGGACGATCGGCAAGCCCGCGGTCACGTTCACCGCGCGCCGGCCGCCGAGCAGCTTCATGGCGATGTGCCCGTGGTCGTGGACCATCGCCACGACGCCGTCGTACTTCGCGCGGTTGTGCGGCAGGAAGACCGCGTCCGCGGCGATCGGCCCGGCCGCGTCGATGCCTTCGGCCCGCGCCGCCTCGACCGCCGGGGCGATGACGGTTTGCTCCTCGTCGCCGAAGAGGCCGCCGTCGCTGGCGTGCGGGTTGAGCGCCGCCACCGCGATCCGCGCCGGCCGGCCGGTCAGCCGCGGCACGATGTCGTGCAACAGCCGCACCTTGTCCAGCACCGACTCTTTCGTGATGTGCCGGAACACGTCCCGCAGCGCCATGTGCAGCGTGACGTGGGCAACCGCCAGCGGCAATTCTTCGTCGTAGAGCAGCATGGCGTGCGACTTCGCCCCGGTGCGGTCGGCCAGGATTTCCGTGTGCCCCGGGTAGTGTACGCCGGCCGCGTGCAGCCCCTCCTTGTGCAGCGGGCAGGTCACGATGCCGTCGGCCCGCCCGGCGAGGCACTCGTCGATGGCGAAGGTGAGGTAGGAGTAGGCTGCGGCCCCCCCCTCGGCCGACACTGTTCCCGATCGGATGGCTGACAGGTCGTGACCGGATAATGGGTTCAGGACTGGGATCAGACCGGCTGGCAGGTCAGGCGGCACGTCCTCAATCAGGGCGTATTCCAACGGCTCGGCCTGGACACCGACCAGCTCACACCCCTGGCCAACCCATCCAGGGTCGCCGACGACGACGGGGGTGCAGTAGTCGCGGAGGTTCGGCCACGCCCTGGCGACGATCTCCGGGCCGATACCGGCCACGTCGCCGAGGGTGATGAGAAGGGTGGGCTTACGCATACCGTTCACCATAGCGACCCGGCTCGGCTTCCGCCGCTACGGAGGGGGTGGTATACCCTGGGTAGGTTCCCCGACGGAGGACGGCGGATGGCCATCGTTTCCAACAACCCCATTCTGGACCGGCTCTTCTACGACCAGGCGGCCGTTGAATACTACAACAGCCTGCCGTTGGAGCATTTCATGGAATCGACTCCGCAGGCCACGCAGCGGAAGATCACCCTGGAGAGCTTCGACCTGATTCACGCCGCTCGCCCTGACATCCGGTGTTACAACGAGCTACTGATTCAGTACCCGGTGAGTACCATCCACGACATCGCCCGAGTCGTGCCGGACAACCTGGTCGTCGTCCACAGCCAACCCATTCGAGGAACCAAGAGCTTCAATACCCCGTTCGAGGACGCCAGACCGTTCCTGGTTCTGGAGTACGTTTCCGAGGAGAACCAGCACAAGGACTACGTCGAGAACATGGGGCGGTACGAGAAGCACCTGAAGGTTCCGTATTACCTACTGTTCGAGCCGGAAAAGCAGCAACTCCTCGTTCACAAGCTCTCGACGGCGAAGAAGAAGTACGTCAGCGTAAAGCCCAACGCACAGGACCGGCTTGAAATCCCGGAACTGGAACTGGAAGTCGGAATGCTCGACGAGTGGGTGCGGTACTGGTTTCGTGGGAAACTGCTGCCGCTGCCGGCCGAACTGGCGAGCGAGTTGGAGGAGACGAAGCGGCAGTTGCGGAAATCCCAGCGGCAAACGCGGGTGGCCGAGGAGCAGGCCCAGGCGGAACGCACCGCACGGCAGGCATTAGAAGCCGAACTCGAACGGATGCGAGCGGAACTCAAGCAGTTCAAGGACGGCAACGGAGTGTAAGCCGCACCACCTGCGGTTTGCAGCGGAACCGCAGCGGCTCCTTGCCGCTTAGGCCGCGGCCGACGACCATCACCGTGCCGCCGCCCTCGAAGACGCCCCCGTCGAACCGTCGGCCGTAGATGCTCGGCACGAAGATCGACCCGATAACCGGGACGCGCACCTGCCCGCCGTGGACGTGGCCGCACACCATCAGCCTGACCCGGTTCCGCTGACCCCAGTAGAAGTTGTCCGGCGTGTGCGACAGGCACAGCCGGAACAGGTCCGGCGGCGCGTCGGACAGGTCCGGCCC
>DASSAT010000524.1:0-3102 GCA_035699305.1 Fimbriiglobus sp.
CTGGTCCCAGACCTGCAACAGCTTGAACACCGCCTCCGGGTCGCGGACCGGCATGTACACGCGGAACTCGGTGTAGTCGGTGTCGTCCTCCATGCCGTGCCCGCAGCGCAACACTTCGATCAACGCCGCCGTCTCCTCGGCCTTGGCGTCGTCCCACTCCAGCTCGACCGACTTCATGAGCGCCTCGACCGCGGCCGGCTGCTCCCCGAGCCACGCCCGGACCAGCCCCAGGTTGAACCACCCGGCCGGGTCGTCCGGCACCTGCTGGGTCAGCGCCTCGAACGCCTTTTTCGCGTCGGCGAGCTTGCCGGTGGCGGCGTCGGCGGCGACCGGCTTGACCGTCGGCCGGAAGGCGTACCGCTTGCGGGCGCACGCCGGCAGCCGGGAGTCGTCGCCGAACATCGCGTCGAACTGCTCGCGCAGCTCCTGGTCACCGGGGGCGAAGTGGACGGCCCGCTCCATCGCCGCCCGGGCCGCGACCGGACGGTTGAGGATGGTCTCGTTGCGGGCGATCATCTCGTAAACTTGCGCGAGCTGGTCGTGGGCCTGCGGGTCGTAGGCGTCGGCCGCCTTGCGGAAGAGCATCAGCGCCCCGATCACCTCCCCCTCCTGCTGGCGGAAGATGCCCTTGAGCAGGTGGCCCATCGGGAAGTTCGGGTCCACCGCGAACGCCTTCGCCAGCGCCTCCTCGGCCTTCTCGACGTTGCCTTCCAGGTACAGCAGGTGGGCGTAGTAGCCCCAGACCGGGGGATGGGTGGGGTGGTCGTTGGCGACCGCCTCCATCTCGCGGACGGCGGTGTCGTGCTGGCCCTGCTGGGCCAGGTTCAGGGCGCGCTCGATCTTGTCGAAGTAGGGGCCGCAGCACCACTTCAACTTCTTGCCGCTGCCGCACGGGCAGGTGTCGTATGCGTTGGGGGCCATGATTCGGGTGTTCGGGTGTTGGGTGTCGGGTATTCCGTCTGGGGTCAGTTTATTCCCGACACCCGATACCCGACACCCGATACCCGACGCCGCGTCGGTGATGCGGGAGGATAGCGGTTCGGTTCGGGGGTGAAAACGGGCAGTAGGAGTTTGACAGGCCGAAACTCTGACCTAGGTTTGGGTCGGCAATCTCACAGCGCGACCGGTACTCCCCCTGTCCCCCCGTCCGGCGGACGGTCCGCCCCCGGACGGCTAGTGGATCGACCCCGTTAGGATGCCGTCCGATGGTAAGTAACGACCTTGGCGCGTGCGAGTGGTTCGTCTGGGACCTGCGTCGCAGCGGGTTGATCGACCGCGGCCAGCTCGACCAGATCGTCGGCGAGTTCCTCAAGCGCAACCCCCGGGCCGAGGCCGCCGCCCTGGCCGAGTTCCTGGTCGAGCAGGGGACGCTGACCGCCTTCCAGGCGGAGCGGATCCTCAACGGCAAGACCCAGGGGCTGGTCCTCGGCCCGTATGTGCTCCTGGACGCCATCGGCCAGGGGAGCATGGGCCAGGTCTACAAGGCCACCTCCAAGAACGACAATCACCAGTACGCGGTCAAGGTGCTCCCCCGGCGGAGCATGTGGAACGTGCGGCTGGCCCGCCGGCAGGTGCGGTCGTTCGGCCAGTTCAACCACCCGGCGGTGGTCCCGTTCGTGGACGTCGGCACCGCCGGCGGGCTGCACTACCTGACCTGGCCGCTGGCCGAGGGCGCCACCCTGGAGGCGACCATCCAGGAGATCGGCCGGCTCACCCCGTCGCAGTCCGCCCTGGTTGGGTTCCAGGTCGCCCAGGGGCTTAACGCCTGCCACGAGAACAGCATCTTCCACGGCCTCCTGAAGCCGTCGAACATCATGATCGGGCCGGACAACCAGACCCGCATCCTCGACTTCGGAATCGGTTGTCTCCTGGTCGAGAACGAGGGGGAGTCGCTGGTGGACACGATGTCCACCGCCAACACCCTCACGAGTGGGCTGGACTGCGCGTCGCCCGAGTCGATCATGGAGCCGACCAACCGGACCCCGGCCGGCGACCAGTACAGCCTGGGGTGCGTGTTGTACTACTGCCTGACCGGCCGGCCGCCGTTCCCGGAGGGCAGCGCGGTCGAGAAGATGATGGCCCACCAGACCAAGGAACCGGTGGCGATCAAGGAGTTCGCCCCGGACGTCCCGGACAGGCTGGTGGCGGTGGTCAAGAAGCTGATGGCCAAGGCGCCGGAGGAGCGGTACAGCGGGACCGACGAGGTGGTCGAGGCGCTGGAGCCGTTCCTGGGCGAGCTGGCGGCGGTCGCGGCCGAGACCAGCGCCCGCGTGACTGGCCGGTCCAGCCACCTGATGCCGGGTCTCTCGTCCAAGCCGGGCCTCTCGTCGAAGCCGGGTCTCTCGTCCAAGCCGGGTCTGGGATCGCAGCCGGGGCTGGGGTCGAAGGCGGGGCTGGGGTCGAACCAGCGGCTCGCGCCCGTCACGGGCCGCGTGCCGACCCCGCCGCAACTCCCCCCGGCGGTCACCCCGCCGCCCGTGCGGCGGAACCAGCCCCCCGCCCAGCAGCCGCCCCGCAGCCAGCAAGTCCCCGGCCGGGCCACGTTCACGCAGCCGCCGCAGGGGGACTCCGACGCGGTGCCGCTGTCGCACGTGGCAGGCATCCCGATCCTCGAACCGCCGGCGCACTCCCCGGCCGCGCTGCGAGGGTCGGCCGACTGGGTCAACATGGGCGCCCAACAGGCCGAGAAGGCCGAGGCCCGTCGCGGCAACAGCACGTTCGGACCGATCGGGTTGGTAGCCGTGGCCGCGATCATGATGGTGCTGGTTTTCCTCGTGTCCAAGTTGTTCACCTAGACCGCGCGGGTCACGACGACCCGCCCTCACCGCCGCGGCCGACCGGGTCGATTCAAGCCCCGGAAGGCTGTGGCGGTTCCATTTTGGCGAACCCCGAGCGGTAGCGAATTGAAGAACCCCTCCCCCGGCCCCTCCCCGAAGCGGGGAGGGGAGACAGACAAACTGAACCTCCTCTGGCTCCCCCTCCCCGCTTCGGGGAGGGGGTCGGGGAGAGGGGTTGACCGCCCCACCCCCTCGCTTCCGCTCGGGGTTCGCCGAATCAGCCCGCCTTGCGACCCGAACCACCCGGCTCATACAATTCCTGGCA
>DASSAT010000525.1:0-12140 GCA_035699305.1 Fimbriiglobus sp.
AACAACAACAGGTGTGCTCCGTCGGGCCGTGGCCACCTCCACGCCGGCATCACCGAACCTCTGAAACAATAACCGGTTACGAGCAGACACACAGTAACGGCCTATTCGGAACTACTGACCCTACAAGAACAAGAGAGACCCCATCATGCCCCTGGCCTGGACCGACGCCCGCGAGATCGGTGAACTGCTGTTCGAGCGCTACGACACCCTCGACCCGCTGACCGTGCGGTACACCGACCTGCACAAGTGGGTGCTCGACCTGGAAGGGTTCGAGGGGAAGCCGAGCGAGTCGAGCGAAAAGCTCCTGGAAGCCATCCAGATGGCCTGGTACGAGGAGTGGAAGGACGAGTACGGCAAGTAGTCGGAAGCCTAAACGTCCGGCACTCGGTTGTAGAGTGCCGTCAGCCCCGCCAGCCGCTCGACCATCCAGGGGGCGAACTGGTCCCGGCGGAACCGCCACCGCCAGTTCCCCGCGGCCACCCCGGGAACGTTCATCCGGGCCTCGCTCCCGAGCGCCAGTACGTCCTGGAGCGGGGCCACCGCCAGCACCGCGACCGACCCCCAGGCGTAGCGGAGGAACTCCCACGCCGGGCTGTCGGCAGGTCGGCCCAGGTACTCGCCGATCGCCCAGCGGTCGCGGTCGGAGAGCTTCGCGTACCAGCCGTTGGTGGTGTCGTTGTCGTGTGTGCCGGTGTAGGCGACCGTCAGCCGCTCGAAGTTGTGCGGCCAGTGCGGGTTGTCCGGGCCGCCCAGCGCGAACTGCAACACCCGCATCCCCGGCAACCCGACTCCCTCCCGAAGCTCATCCACGTCGTCGGTAATCAGCCCCAGGTCCTCGGCAATGATCGGCAACTCGCCCAACTCGGCGGTCAGCCGGTCGAACAGCTTCTTGCCGGGGCCGGGAACCCACCGGCCGCGCGTCGCGTCCTTCTGACCGGCCGGGATGTGCCAGGCGGCGGCGAACCCACGGAAGTGGTCCAGCCGGGCCAGGTCGGTCTGCTCTAGCAGCCGCCGGACCCGCGCCACCCACCAGGCGTAGCCGGTCGCGGCCATCCGGTCCCAGTCGTAGAGCGGGTTGCCCCAGTGCTGGCCGGTCGGGCTGAAGTAGTCCGGCGGCACCCCGGCCACCACCATCGGCTTGCGGTCCGGGCCGAGCAGGAACAACTCCGGGTTGGCCCACACGTCGGCCGAGTCGCCGGAGACGAAGATCGGCGCGTCGCCGATGATGCGGACCCCGTGCTTGTGCGCGAACCGCTTCAGCTCGGACCACTGCCGGTCGAAGAGATACTGCCCGAACCGGTGCATCATGATCTCGGACGCCAGCTCCCGGTCGAGCGCGGCCAGGGCAGCCGGCTCCCGCCGGAGCACGTCCGTCGGCCAGTCCACGAGGCTCGCGCCACCGAGGGCGTCCCGCAGCGCCATGAACAGGGCATAGTCGTCCAGCCAGCCGGCGTGACGGTGGCGGTACGTCTCGAACTCGTCGCGCATCCCGGCGGGGCCGCGGCCGTCGTGGAACCGGTCCCACGCCTCGCGGAGGACCGCCGCCTTGAACGGCCGCACCCGGTCGTACTCGACCCGATCCGCCGGGAACGAAACGGCGTCGAGCGCGGACGGGCCGAGCAACCCGTCGCGGACGAGCCACTCCGGGCTGAGCAACAGGGTGTTGCCAGCGAACGCCGAGTACGACTGGTACGGCGAGTCCCCGGACCCGACCGGGCCGAGCGGCAGGATTTGCCACCACGACTGCCGGGCGGCCGCCAGCGCCTGCACCCAGCGGTGCGCCTCCGGGCCAAGGTCGCCGATGCCGTAGGGTCCGGGCAGGCTGGTCGGGTGCAGCAACACCCCGGCGGAGCGCGGCAACGGCAGGTCGGACATCGGATGCCAGTCCTTTGTCTGGGTCGTGCGGCTCAACTCACCCGGCAGAACGCGGCCTTGAGGTAGCGGCCCTCGGGGACGTGGACCAGGAACGGGTGGTCGGCTGCCGCCCCGCTCAGCCGGAACACCTGCACCGTCCGCCCCGCCTGCCACGCCGCCCGGCGGAGCATCTCCAGGAAGTCCGCCTCGCTCACTAGCCCGGTGCACGAGCACGTCAGGAACACCCCGCCCGGCGACACCACCTGGAGGGCGAGCCGGTTCATGTCGAGGTACTTCTTGAGCGCCAGATCGACCGCATCCCGGTCTCGGGTCATCTTCGCCGGGTCGAGGACGACCACGTCGAACCGCTCGCCGTTGGGCAGCACGTCCCGCAGCCAGGCGAACAGGTCCGCCTGCACGAACCGCACTTGCGCCCGGTTCAGGTTGGCGTTCCCCTTCGCCAACTCGATCGCCTGCTCGTCGAGGTCCACGCCGACCACCTCGGCCGCCCCGCCCAGCGCCTTCGCGTACACGCTGAACCCGCCGCTGTTGCAGCACAGGTCCAGCACGCGCTTGCCCTCGCAGAACCCGGCGAGCGTCTTACGGTTGTCCCGCTGATCGAGGAAGAACCCGGTCTTGTGCTTCCCCCCCGGCGCGACCCGGAACCGCAGCCCGTGCTCGGTAATCAGGTCCGGTGGCGGCGGCTCCGGCGGCCGCACGTCGATCGACTCCTGCTTGCCGACGTGCTCCTCCATGAACCAGTAGAACCGGCTCTCGGGGAACTCCCGCGCCAGCACGTCGAGGATCGTCTGCCGGGATCGGACCATGCCGGCGGCAAAGAACTCGACGACGATCGTCCGGCCAAACCGGTCGGCCACCAGTCCGCTCAGCCCGTCGGCCTCGGAGTGGACCAGCCGGTAGGCGTCCGTCACCGCGTCGAGCTGGAGCACATCGCGGCGGAGGCGGACCGCCTCGCCGATCTTACGGGCGAAGAAGCCCTCGTCGATCGCCTCGTTCGGGTCGGACGTCAGGATGCGAAGGGAGATGCGCGAGTGGCCGTTGTAGAACCCGCGGCCGACCCACTGGCCGGACCGGTCGAGGACGTCCACCACCGACCCGCCGGGGATGCGGGCAGCCGGCCGCTCGACCATCTTCTGAAATATCCACGGGTGCGACGACCGGCGCTCGATCTTGAGGCGGACCTGCGGCAACTCGGGAGGCGTCATACCCCCATCATAGGAGAGGGGGTGAGGGCGTGAGGGCGTGAGGGCGTGACAGAAGAACTGTCTTCTCTGTCACCCCCTCACGCCCTCACGCCCTCACCCCCTCATCTTCAGCTGGCCATCAGATACCGGCGAAGCATGGTGTAGAGCCCTTCGCACCGCTCGCGCCACACCTCGCGGTTGTCCGGCAGGTACTCCGGCAGCGGCCGGAAGGTGACCAGCACTCGCACCCGGTTCTGGTCGAGCTTGTCCATCTGCAGGTCGATCTCGATCGGCTCCTGCCCGCGGTTGACGGCCGGCGGACGGTTCGTCGAGAACCACGACAGGATGCGGCTGCCGCTGGGCTTCTCCGTCGGCTCCTTGTACCGGGCCGGCATCCCGACCCGCACCCGGATCAGCCCCGGCTCACTGGCCACCGCCTCCCCGCCCACGTCCTCAATGAACCCGCGCAGCTTCACCGCCGCCAGCCGGTCCGGCAGCGTCGCCTCGAACTTGTCTGACAGGACGAATGGGTCGGCCGGCGACGGGGCGATCGGCTCTGCCGCCACCGTGCACTCGACGATCTCGTCGCTGACCTGCCGCTTCCGCGGCGAGTACCCGGCTGGTGCGGTCGCCGTCCAGATGTCGGTCCCGATCGCCTTGCCGAAGAACTGCGCCAGCTCCTTGGCCGACTGCGGCCGCTCGTTCGGGAACTTCGCCAGCACGCCCAGGACCACCGCCTCCACCCGGGACGAGACGTCCTTGACCCCGACCTTGTGGAACCGCGGCGGCTGATCGCGGACGTGGGCGGCGATCATCTGCTCGGCGCTGGGCAGCTCGAACGGCAGCCGGCCGGTCAGCATCTCGTACACCATCACCCCGACCGAGTACACGTCCGCCCGGCCGTCCACCGCGTCGCCGCGGACCATCTCGGGGCTGACGTAGGCCGGCGTCCCGCACGCCACCACCTGGCCCGACCCGGTCAGGTCCGCCAGCTGGATGTGCGGCTTGGCGGTGAACCCGGCGAACCCGAAGTCCATCACCCGCACCGACTCGTCCACGCTGCCGGTCTTGACCACCATCAGGTTCGCCGGCTTGAGGTCCCGGTGGACGATCCCCGTCTTGTGGGCCGCGTGCAGCGCGTGGCAGAGCGGGCCGAGCAACCGGCCCACCCGGTCCGCCGGCAGCCGCCGGGTCCGGGCCAGCACGTGCTCCAGGGTCATCCCGGGGATGTAGTCCAGCACCAGGCACGGGCCGAGCGGGTCGTCCACCGACGCGTCCAGCAGCCGGGCCGCATACGGGTGGTGGAACTTCGCCATCGACCGGACTTCGGCGTCGAAGAACTGGCGGAACCGCGGGTTTGTGATGATGTGTTCCTTGACCAGCTTGATGACGACGGGCGTGGCCGGGTCGTTCGCGTTGGACGCGACGTACACCCGGGCGTTGCTCCCCTCGCCGATGAATCCGGCGATGGTGTACTTGCCCATGACCGCCTGGCCGACGACCCGGTCCTCCGGCGAGTCGATCCGGTTGGACCGGCGCTGGAGGAGCTGGGCAATCCGATCGGACAACCCCGACGGCCGCATCGGCGCCACCTCAACCGCACGGACAGGATCCAACGACAACCGCTGAAACCTAGTTCGCGTTCATCCCGTTGGCAAACCCGAGTAAGACGGGAGCATAACTCAGAGCATCGGGCGAGCGTCCGGGTTCCAACGGTACTCGACTACCGCCGCCCAACGTCCGCCCGGGGGCAAGATTTGCCACCCGGAGTCGATTCCCCGGGCGGCCAGGTTCGGGGCATCCGAAGCACAAGTGTACGACTCGATGGCGACCGCCCGACGGTGCGGCGGGGTGAACAGGAGCAAATCCTGGAACGCCGGCGAAACCGCCACGGTCAACTGACCCGTCGCGGACCGATGGCCGAGCCGGGCCACGGTCGAAAGGTCTTGACCCGGAAGGGGCTTGGACACGGTGTAAAGGGTGTCGAGGACCGTGGTGCCGATCGCCCGCGGCGTGCGGAAGTCCAGGGCCAGCGGCACCGGCTTTTGCTCGCCGGTCGGGATGCCGCCGTCGGCTATCCAGACCTGGTTGACGGGGGCTTCCAACACCATTTCGTCGGCCGGTGCTCCGGGCGCGGTCGGGAGGCAGAAGTACGGGTGGTAACCCAGCCCGAACGGCAGCGCTTCGGCATCGGGGCACTCGACTACCGCCTCAACGGATAGCACGTTCGGCGTCAGCTGATAGTTCGTAGGGTGGGCCGAGTCTTCGAGGCCCACCATTGCCCGACCGGTGGGCCTCGAAGACTTGGCCCACCCTACAAGCCCCGAGCCGTTCATCCGAGTAAGCCGATAGGTCAACGTCAGCGAGAAATCCGCCGGCCAATTCCCGCGGGCGGAAGGCAAGTCCTTCGAGAGTGTGAACTGTCCGGTGATAGAGGCGGAGTCCGCGCCAACGTTGGTGCCGACGACCCGCCACGGGTTTCGTGGCGTGAACCCGTGGATGGCGTGCTTTCCGGTCGATTCATTCAACGGCAGCTGGTACGACTTTCCCGCGAAGGTGAACCCCCCGTCGCGGAGTCGGTTCGGGAACGGGAAGAGCACCGGATGCCCGCTGCGCGTCGGCACCGGGTTCGTCTCCCAGTCCGGGGCGGCGTAGAGCAGATCGCCCCAGGTGCCATCCGCGGTGCGGACTTGCCACCGCAGACAGTTGAAGCCCAGGACCGGCCACACCTCCGCCCGGCAGGTGCCGGCGTCGTCGGCCAGGAGGTAGACGGTGCCGCGGCGGTCGCCGGCCGTAGCATCACGGGTAGTAATGGTGAACCCCATCTCCGACCCTCCCGGGGTGCGCTCATGCCCACCGTCGCGGCCGACGCGCTGACTGCCTTCGCCCGGACGATCTTCGAAGCCGCCGGGGTGCCGCCGGACGAGGCGGCGACGGTCGCGGCTAGCTTAGTGGACGCCAACCTGTGTGGGCACGACTCGCACGGCGTCCTACGCATCCCGCAGTACCTCGGCTTCATCAGGGACGGCACCTTCAAGCCCGGTGCGCGGCTGGAGGTGTTGAACGAGACCCCCGCGGCGATCGCGGCGGACGCCGGCTGGGGACTGGGCCAGGTGCAAGCTCATCGACTCCTGAGCCTGCTGGTCCCCAGGGCGAAGCAACTGGGCGTGGCGACCGGGACGCTGCGGCACTGCGGGCACGTCGGCCGGCTCGGCGAGTACGCGGAGGTCGCCGCGCGGGAACGGCTGGCGTTCTTCGGCGCCGTCAACTCGCACGGCTCCGGCCGGCGCGTCGCCCCGCCGGGCGGCACGGAGGGCCGCATCAGCACTAACCCAATCTGCCTCGGCGTGCCGACCTCCGGCGAGCCGGTGGTCCTCGATTTCGGCACCAGCGTTGCCGCAGAAGGAAAGGTGCGCGTCAACTTCCAGAAAGGGGAACGAACGCCCGAAGGCTGGCTGCTCGACCACGCCGGCAAGCCCACGACCGACCCGGGCGTGCTCTACGCCGACCCGCGCGGGACGATCCTACCGTTCGGCGGTGCCCAAACCTACAAGGGGTTCGGCCTGGGTCTGTTGCTCGACCTGCTCGCCGGTGGGCTGTCGGGCGGCCGATGCAGCAACCCGAATGATCCACTCCCCGGCGTCGGCAACACGGTGCTTTTCACCGTCTACGACCCGGCCGCGTTCGGCGGGCTGGACTGTTTCCTGTCCGCCGCCGACGGCCTGACCGCCTACGTCCGCGGCTGTCCGCCCGCCGACCCGGCCCGCCCAATCACCCTCCCCGGCGACCCGGAGCGGACCTCCCGCGCCGCCCGGCAACGGTCCGGCATCCCGATCCCCGACGGCACCTGGGCTTTGCTGGCGAAGGCGGCTGCCGAGTTGAACGTCGCTCTCCCGGGATGACCGGGGGAGAGATTTGACAGGCCCGGCAAATAGTGGATATAAGTATATGTACCGATCCGACGCCGGCCCGGACTGGCCCTGGCTTAACCGCCCAGGATGACAGAACAGCCTCCCTATCAACTAAGGGGCGTTCGTACCAGAATCAGATTGCCACATTGCCACTCCCAGAAGTGGCAATCTGCTCCCCTGATCCCGCCGTTTCAGACGACGGCCGAACCGCTTGCCCGTTGATAGCCTTGTAGTCGTACCGGGATCAGAGGATCACAATGGCACTCTCCAAAGTGATCCTCTGATCCCCTGGCCCCTACCGGTTGAAGCGACAACCAAACCGGCATCCTCCCGAAGTGGCGGTCAGGCGACCTGGGTCCGCCATCCCTGAACCTCTTGCTCGTTGACAACGTATCGGGTACAGTGGCCGTGGTATTACAACGTATACCCGAACCGGTTGCCGCCATGACGAGCCGGAAGACTCTCCCCCGCGTGTTGATCGTGCTGCTCGGGGCGGCCCTGGCGGCGGTGGTCCCCCTGGCCGGGTGCGGCGGGACAGCGCCGGAGTGGCCGAACCGGCCAGGGCCGAAGGTGATGGCCTCGTTCCCGCCGCTGTATTGCTTCGCGCTGAACGTGGCCGGCGACGACGCGGTGGTGCAGACGGCGATGTCTAACCAGGGACCGCACCACTTCGACCCCAAGCTGGCCGACGCCCGGCGGGTCACTCAGGCGGACCTGTTCGTCATCAACGGCCTCGGGCTGGACGAGCGGATCGCTCAAAAGATGAAGGACGGGTCCGGCAACCCGAATTTGACCGTCGTCAACCTCGGCGAGTTATTCAAGCCGGAGGAACTGGAGGAGGGCACCTGCCAGCACGACCACGAAGACGACCACGCGCACGACCACGGGAAAGACCCGCACGTCTGGCTCGGCATCGGCTACGCGGTCCGGCAGATGGAGGGCATCCGCGACGCGCTCAAGGAGCGCGACCCCGCCCACGCCGAGGGGTACGACCGCCGCGCCGCCGAGTACGCCGCCCGGCTGAGGAAGGTCGAGGCCGACGGCAAGGCGATGCTCCAGGGCAAGAAGGACCGCAAGTTCATCACCTTCCACGGGTCGCTGGCGTACTTCGCCAAGACGTTCGGCCTGGAGATCGCGGACGTGATCCAGAAGGTGCCCGGCCAAGAGCCGACCGCGCAGGAGCTGACCGACCTGGTCGGGAAGTGCAAGGCGAACCGGGTCCGGGTGATCGCGGTCGAGCCGCAGTACAGCGGCCAGAAGTCGGCCAAGCGCATCCTGGAGGAACTCAGGCGGCAGGGCATCGAGGACCCGGTGCTGGTCGAGATCGACCCGCTGGAGACGGCCCGGGACGTGGACCTGACCGCTGACTGGTACGAGGCGAAGATGCGCGAGAACGTGACTAAGCTTGCCGAGGCGCTGAAGTGACCGCCGCGACGGCCCCGCCGCTGGTCTCCCTGCGGGACCTGTGGGTCGAGCGCGGCGGCAACCCGATCCTCCGCGGGGTGACGGCCGATGTCGCCCGCGGCCGGATCACCGCGCTGATCGGGCTGAACGGGTCGGGCAAGTCCACGCTGCTGCGGGTGCTGGTCGGCGAACTGCCGCACCACCGCGGGCAGGTGCTGTTCAAGTGCGGCCACGACCACACCCGGCCGCGGCCGGACCACATCGGCTACGTCCCGCAGCGACTCGCCATCGACCCCCGGTTGCCGATCACCGTCCGCGACCTGCTCGGGCTGGCGCTGAAGCGCGCCCCCGTCTTCCTCGGTTTCGGCCGGGCGATCGACCGGCGGATGCGGGAACTGCTCGCCCAGGTGGACGCCGAGGACTTGCTCGACCGCCCGGTGGACGGCCTCTCCGGCGGGCAGCTTCAGCGGGTGCTGCTGGCGCTGGCCCTGGACCCGCGGCCGGAGCTGCTCCTGCTCGACGAGCCGGCGTCCGGCATCGACTTCAAGAAGCAGCAGTCCTTCTACCAGCTCATCTCCGATCTAAACCGGCGGACCGGCGTGACGATCCTCCTCGTATCGCACGACGTAACGATGGTCGGCCGGACGGCGGACCTGGTTTTGTGCTTGAAGGACGGCGTAATCCACCACCAGGGACCGCCGCAGCAGGTCATCACCCCGGAGACGCTATCTGAAGTGTTCGGCCCCGAGTTGGGGCTGTTCGCCCACCGCCACGACCACTAGCGCCCTGCCCGGTCGCCCCGGTTCGGGTACAATCGCCGCACCGAACCCCGAACCGAGGCCCGCGATGACCATCAGCCGCACCCCCCTCGCGCTGCTCCTGACCCTGGCCCTCGTCGGCCCGGCCCGCTCCGACCCGCCGGTTAAGGAGAGAGTCGCCCCGATCGACAAGCGGATTGACACCGAGATCGCCGACCTGATCGCCCTGTACCAGCACCTGCACACACACCCTGAGTTGTCGCTCCAGGAGGAGCAGACCGCGGCCCGGATGGCGGAGGAGTTGAAGAAGATCGGCTTCGAGGTGACGACCAATGTCGGCGGCCACGGCGTCGTCGGTGTGTTCAAGAACGGGGCCGGGCCGACGGTGCTGGTCCGCACCGACCTGGACGCGCTGCCGGTGACGGAGCAGACCGGAGTGCCCTACGCCAGCAAGGTCCGGGTCCGCGACCGGTTCGGCAACGACACCGGCGTGATGCATGCCTGCGGCCACGACATCCACATGAGCGTGTGGACCGGCACGGCCCGCACGCTGGTCGCACTCAAGGATCGGTGGTCCGGCACGCTGGTGCTCATCGGCCAGCCAGCCGAGGAGATCGGCGTCGGGGCACGCGCGATGCTGGAGGACGGGTTGTTCAAGCGGTTCCCGAAGCCGGACTACTGCCTCGCCCTGCACTGCGACGCCCGGCTGCCGATCGGGCAGATCGCCTACACCGAGGGGCTGGCCCTGGCGAACGTGGACACCGTGGACGTGACCGTGAAGGGCAAGGGTGGACACGGCGCCGCCCCGCACGCGACCGTGGACCCGATCGTGCTCGCAGCCCGGATCGTGCTGGACCTGCAAACGATCGTCAGCCGCGAGGTCAACCCGACCGACCCGGCAGTGGTGACGGTCGGGTCGATCCACGGCGGCACCAAGCACAACATCATCCCGAGCGAAGTCAAGCTCCAGATCACCGTCCGCAGCACCAAGGACTCAGTCCGCGACCACGTCCTGAAAGCCATCGACCGCATCTGCAAGGCGGCCGCCGAGGGCGCCCGCGCTCCGGCCCCCGAGGTGAAGGTGAACCTGGAGGAGTTCACCCCGTCCACGTTCAACGACGTGAAGCTGACCCGCCGGGTGACGGGGCTGTTCCGGGAACTGCTCGGCGAAGCGAACGTCAAGGAGCGGCCGCCGATCATGGGCGGCGAGGACTTCGGCCGGTACGGCAAGGACGGGACGCCGATCTGCATCTACTTCTTGGGCACGATCCCGAAGGAGCGGTACGACGAGGGGCAGAAGCCGGGCGGTCCGATCCTGCCGAGCCTGCACTCCGATCGCTTCGCCCCGCTGCCGGAGCCGAGCATCCGCACCGGCGTGCGGACGATGACCCTTGCGGTGATGGACATGATGCAAAAGAAGTGATTGAAGGAAGTGCCCCAAGCCCACCCGTTGCCACGGGTGGGCTTGAAGAGCTTTATCCCAGTCGGACGCGGATCATCTTCCGCCCGAGACGCACAACAAGCCCGTCACTGACGAAGACGCTCGCCTGCCAGTCGCTCACCTTCGTCCGGTCAGGGCCATGGTTGACCGCCCCTTCCTCCACCTTCTTGCGAGCCTCGCTCTTACTCCTGGCCAGACCCACTGCGACCAATAAATCCAGAATCTTGACTTCCCCGCCGGCAGAGACTGTCGCCTCGTCGATCGCGTCGGGGTCCTGCCCCTTCGAGGACCGGTCCCAGTCGGCCCGGGAGGCCGCGGTCGCCTCCGGCCCGTGGAACCACCTCACAACATCAGCGGCCAGCGTCTTCTTCGCCTCCAACGGCGAAGCCAGAAGTCGGTCGATCTCCTCCAGCGGGCGGTCGGTCAGGAGCGTGTACCACTCCCGCATGAGGTCGTCCGGGATGCTCATCGTCTTGCCGAACTGCTCCTTCGGCAACTCGTGAATCCCGATGTAGTTGCCGAGGCTCTTACCCATCTTCGCCTTGCCGTCCAGCCCGCGCAGGATCGGCATGCACAGCGCCACCTGCGGCTCCTGCCCGGCGTCGCGCTGAAGGTCGCGGCCGACCATCAGGTTGAAAAGCTGTTCGGTCCCGCCCAACTCCACATCGGCCTTCACCTCGACACTGTCGTGCCCCTGCATCAGCGGGTACAGGCACTCGTGCAGGTAGATCGGCTTCTCGTCTTTGATGCGCTTGGTGAAGTCATCCCGTTCGAGCATCCGCTGCATGGTGATCTGGCCAAGCAGGCGCAGCATCGCGCCGAAGTCGAAGCGGTCGAACCAGTCGCCGTTGCGAACCACCTCGGCCTTGGCAACGTCGATCACCTTTGCAATCTGCTGAAGGTACGTCTCGGCGTTCCGCTCGATCGACTCTGGGGTGAGCGCCTTGCGGGTCTCGTCGCGGCCGGACGGGTCGCCGACGCGGGCGGTCGCGGTGCCGATGATGAGCACGACCGTGTGGCCGAGGTCCTGGAACTGCCGCAACTTCCGCAGCACGACCGTGTGCCCGAGATGCACGTCTGCCCCGGTCGGGTCGATGCCCAGCTTCACCCGCAACGGCTTGCCGGTCTCACGGCTACGGGTGAGCTTCTGTTTCAGTTCTGCCTCCGGTTCGATCCGCTCGACCCCGCGGCCGATGACGGCGAGCTGGTCTTCGACAGAGCGAAACGCAGACATGGCACACCCCGAACAGAATTCACCGCAGAGGGCGCGGAGGGCGCAGAGAGAAAGGCAGAGATAAGACGGTATTAACTCTGTCTTTCTCACTGCGCCCTCCGCGCCCTCTGCGGTGAATCTATGAGAACATCTGGAACCGGCCGGTCGCCTCGAAGGCATGACGGATGTGCCGGACCGTGGGTTCGCGGGCGCCGGGCGGCCAGGCGATCGCCAGCACGTCGAACCGGACGGCCGTCCCGAGCATCCGCCGGCGGGAGAGGAACCGCAGCGTCGCCTCGGTGAGCTTCCGCTGCTTGGGGTAGTTCACCGTCGCGGCCGCGACGCTCGGGTCTT
>DASSAT010000526.1:0-2332 GCA_035699305.1 Fimbriiglobus sp.
ATGGCCCGCTGGGAAGGCGAGTTCGACGATCGCGCGACTGGTGTTCTCCCGGACGAAAAACGGAACGCGGATGACGCGGATGAAACCCCGCGGATGAACGCGGAAGAAAGAAAGGATATAAAGCCAGAGTTCGAGCCTCACTGAGCCGCGTTCCGATTTTCTCCGCCCCGGTCCCCCTCATGTTCGACCTGCTCATCCGCAACGGCCGCGTCATCGACGGCACCGGCCTCCCCTGGTTCCGGGCCGACATCGGCATCACCGGCGACCGCATCACCGCAGTCGGCCGACTCGGCAACGCGAAAGCGAAGCAGGCCATCGACGCCGCCGGCAAGGTCGTCTGCCCCGGGTTCGTGGACGCCCACGTCCACGGCGACCTGCCGCTGCTCGTCGATCCGTACCACGAACCGGCGGTGCGGCAGGGCGTGACCACTTACGTCGCCGGCCAGGATGGCGTGGCGTTCGCCCCGGCGTCGCCGGAGACGATGCGGTACATGCGGCGGTACACCGCCGGGTTCAACGGCAACCTGCCCACCCCCGGCAAGGACTGGCGGACCGTCGCAGAGTACCTGGCGCTGTTCGACCGCAACTGCGCCATCAACGTCTGCACCCTGATCCCCAACGGCAACGTCCGCATGGAGGTCATGGGCCTCGACAACCGCCCGGCATCAGCCGACGAGTTGAAGCACATGCGCCGGCTCGTCCGCGAGGGGATGGAGCAAGGCGCCGTCGGCGTCTCCAGCGGGCTGGACTACGTGCCGAGCCTGTACGCCGACGTTCACGAACTGACGGCGCTGTGCGAGGAGATCACCCCGTTCGGGGGCGTGTACGTCACGCACATGCGCGGATACACGCCGGCGCGATTCCCCACGGCCGTCGAGGAGGTGTTCGCCATCGGCCGCGGGGCCGGGTGCGGCGTTCACATCTCACACCTGAACGTCGTGGCCGAGCCGGCGCTCGCGGCCATCGACACGGCCCGCGCCGCCGGCATCGACGTGACCTACGACGCCTACTGCTACCTGTACGGCAGCACCATCGTCGGCATGTTGACGCTGCCGTCGGAGGTGTGCGAGGGCGGGATCGAGGCCACCGTCGAACGGCTGAGGCGCCCGGAGACGCGCAAGGCGCTCGAAGCCGAGTTCGCCAACCCGCGGTTCCCGATCGAGACGATCCGGCTGGCGTCGCTGCCGCACCCGGACTGGACGCGGTATGAGGGCCGGCTGCTCCCGGAGGCGGCGGCCGAGTCCGGCAAGGGGATCATCGACTTCGTCTGCGACATGCTCATCGCCAACGACATGGCCGCCGGCTGTGTGGTCCGCCACTACGCCCAGCGGCAGGAGTCCGACGCCTGCGCCCTGGCGCGTCACCCCGCCATGATGGCCGGTAGCGACGGCATCTTCGTCGGCGGCAAACCGCACCCGCGCGGCACCGGCTGCTTCGCCCGCTACCTCGGCGAATACGTCCGCAACGGCACCTGGACGCTGGAGACGGCGGTGCGGCACCTGTCGCACCACGCCGCCCGCCGGCACGGCCTGACCGACCGCGGCCTGCTCCGCGAGGGTATGGCCGCTGATTTGGTGGTCTTCGACCCGGACGCCATCGCCGACCGCTCGACGTTCGCCGACGGCAAGGCGCTGGCCGTCGGCGTCGCGCACGTCGCGGTCAACGGCGAACTGGTTCTGCACAACGGCGAACGCACCCGCGCCTTGCCGGGCCGGGGGCTGAAGAGAACTAACCACAGAGTCACAGAGGACCCAGAGGGAAGAGACACCGAGAGATTGCAGGGTTAAGAAACACTGACCAGAAGCCTTGTCTTCTGTCTTGAACCCTCTCTTGTTCTTCCTCTGTGTCTCTTCCCTCTGTGTCCTCTGTGACTCTGTGGTTAGTTTTTCTGGAGTCACTCAATGCGTCACCTGCTGGGGCTGGAAGACCTGACCCGCGACCAGATCGCCCGCGTCCTCGACGCCGCCGAGAAGTATCTCGGCGTCGGCCGCGGCGACGTGCCGCGGCGGACCGACCTGGCGGGCAAGGTGGTCGCCAACTTGTTCTACGAGCCGTCCACCCGTACCAAGATCAGCTTCGCCCTGGCCGCCCGCCGGCTCGGCGCCGACACGCTGGACTTCTCCCCCGGCGGGTCCAGCACCGCCAAGGGCGAGTCGTTCATCGACACCGCGCGGAACATCGAGGCGATGGGCATCGACGCGGTCGTGGTCCGCCACGCCTCGGCCGGCGCCCCGCACCTGTTGACCAAGCACCTGCGGCCGGAGGTCCACGTCGTCAACGCTGGCGACGGAGCCCACGAGCACCCGACCCAGGGGCTGCTGGACATCTTCAC
>DASSAT010000527.1:0-5965 GCA_035699305.1 Fimbriiglobus sp.
CGCCACGCCGGTTCACCCCCGCCCACGCGGGGAAGACGCCAGCCCCGCCGCCTCGATCGGGACCGGGCCGGGTTCACCCCCGCCCACGCGGGGAAGACCACCACCGCAGTCTCTTGAGCCTCCCGCCTCTGCGGTTCACCCCCGCCCACGCGGGGAAGACGACCGTCCGCAGCGTCATCGACTTGGTGACGGTCGGTTCACCCCCGCCCACGCGGGGAAGACACTGGATTTACTCGGAATTGGTTAATCCTGCAACACTGTCGTCTTGCTTCGGAAGGCGCCGAACCAGAGTGACGAGCCCTAACCCTTCGTAGTCCATAAAGAATCTCGGCGAGGTCCCGTATTGCCGGTACTCGTAACCCTGCTCGGTCTGGGCCGACCACACCTGGAGCACGTTCCCGTCGCCGACTCGTTTACACGCCTTCAGCCACAGCTCATCCCGAACCCGGCGGCTCGGGTTCCCCAGGAACACCCCCGGCTTGACTTGTATCAGCCAGCGAGACAGCTCGCCCCTCAAGCTCGTCGGGCACTTCTCCAGCAACATCACCAGCATCCAGCACCTCCGCGATGTCGGGAAGGAGTCGCTCCATCAGCCGGTATTTGAAGAAGGTCTCCCGGCATGCCGCCCGGGACTTACGCTCCAGGTCGCCCGTCTCGGTCGCCGCCGTGCGGAACGCGAGCGGGACGGTGAGGGCAGACTTGTACAGGTCGGCCACGTCGTACACGAAGCTGAGCATCTTTCCCGTGTGAACAAACCCGAGGCCGGCCGAATACCCGGCCGACACAATTGCCGCGTGGCACACCCCGTACAGGCAGGCGTTGGCCGCCGACAGGGCGCGGTTGGCCGGGGTGGCCGCCGACCAGTCCCCCTGGTCGTACCGCCGGCCGTCCCAGGTCAGCCCGTACTCGGACGCCAGCCGCTCATACAACGCCCGGACCCGCAGACCCTCCATCCCCCGGAGCTGCTCGAACGACTTCCCGGTGAAGTCCACCCCAGGGAACCGCTTGGCGAACATCCGCCGGACCACCCCCAGTCGCCGGTCGGGGTCGGAGACCAGCCAGGCCTGGCGGATGAGACGCCTGCTGCTGAAAGTGCCGCCGGTGCTGTGGGCGTACAGTTTTACCCCGTCCTGGCCGGTCCAGGCGAGCAGGCAGTTGTTGCCGGCAAGGGCCTTAACGGCGGCGTGGGTGATGGTCGTTCCCGGGCCGAGCATGATGAGGCTGAGTTGGTTGACCGGCAGCGGGGTGATGGTGGACTTGTTGCTGAACACCAGCCCGGACGAGTCCTGGTCGAGGGTGCCGTAGTCGAGGTACAGGTACGACCAGCGGTCGTCAAACCGCGGGAGTTCGTGCAGGGAGCGCATTGCGGAGCCCACTGGGGAGGGGACGTCGGCCGACCACCCCCGCAACTCGCGGGGAACCGCCTGCCGATGCGTCAGGCGGAGGCGACGGACAGAAGACCGAACCCGAACCCCTTGGCCGGCCCGACCCCGTCGGACAACGTCTGCCGGAACCGTACCGGGTCGGTCACCTTCAGAACACCGTCGAACCGGACTGCCAGGAACCTTGCCCCCTCGTGCCCGTCCTTGTCGCACCGCACCCACCCCTCGGGGGTGACGTCCACCCGCGGCTTCCGAATCCCGGTGCCGTCCGGCAGTGTGAGAACCCGGGCCGGCAGGGCGAACCCTCCCTCGGCCCCCTTTCGCTCCAACCAGGCGACCTGGTCCTCCTCTTTCAGGATGGCAACTCGATGACCCGTCCGTTTCGCCCCCGCCAACCGCTCGACCCGGAGAACGTTCCCGACCAGCCGAGTCGGATTGGCCCGGAGCCGGAACCGGAGAAGGCGGCCGGCAGAAACGTCCACGACCAGGGGCTTGTACTCGGCCGGGGCGGCGAGGTACTCCTTCGGCAAGACCGACCAGTCGGGCACCCGGTCGGACTGGACCAGTACAGCCGGTTGTCCTCCCGCCCGGGCTTCCTCCACCCGGAAGAGAACCCGCCCCGGGTCGCCGGCCGGGAACGCCCGCCACAGCGTCCGGTGCAGTTGGTACGCAAGGGCCAAGTCACGGCGGACGAGCGGACTGCGGACGTCCGGCGTCAGCTTGCTCAAGAACATGGCGGGGCATCCTGGTCGGGGTCGAGGAGCGGGGGCGGCGCCTCCAGGTGTCGGACCCGGACGTGGCGGACCGCGAACCGACGGTCGGCGAACGACAAGGGCACGTCGTCCCGTGGCTCCCCTTGTCCGAACTCGACCTCCTCGACGACGCGGAGGCGGTTAGGTGGGGCCTCTTCGGGCACGCGCCTCCGCCACGGGAACGTGGCGAGCACCGGACTCAAGTTCCCGTCGGCCACTCCGACAGCCGGGGGGAGGGCCGGCAGGAACGACTTGCGGCCGAGGTACATCGGCCAGACGGGCGACCGGAGGGCGTTGTGAAGGAGGGACAGGAAGTTGACATCCGGGCCTTCCAGGCCGACCAGGAAGTCGGCGTCGGCCAGGTAGAATCGGTGGCTGACGACCGTACCGACGCCGCTGCCATCGGCCTTCGGCACCCCGTACGGGCGGGGCTTCCCCTTGTTGCGACCGTCGGGCTGGTCGCCGAGTACGGCTCCGGGGCGGTGCTCCCCGCCGGCCGTGTGGTAGTCCCGCATCAGCCGCCCCTCCCGGTCCACCCGGACGGCCATCCGCAGGGCAGTGAAGTCGTCGAGGGGTTCGGTGCGGGACCGCCCCAGGGCGGCGCACAGCAGTCCGACGACCCCACTGCGGCTCGGCTCGGTCCCCGCGTCCCTGTGGGTGAACCGGCTCTGGGTGCCCCAGCTCTGCATCGGCCCGGCGAGGCGGAGGAGGAGTACGCTCACGCCGCACCCCCGGCCGGGAAGGCGGCCCCGACGACCCGGTCGATGGCGGCATCGACGAGCGTCTTGTCGGCCGCGGGCTCGACGGCGTACTTCCTTAGGGACAGTAGGTCGAGGTCGTCAAGGGCGCACAGGGCAGCCGCTTTCAGGCTCCCGTCACCGTACATTGCGACGACCCGCCCGTAGTACCGGTCGAGGGCCTTCGCCGACTCGGTCACCAGGTCCTCACCGCCCCGGGGGACGACCGGCTTGACGAACGCGTTGGCCAGCGACACCGGGGCCCCGGTCCGGGCCACGAGGACCACCAGGGACGGCGGGTTGTGGGCGGCGAACGTGTTCTGCTTGCCGGTCGGGACGGCGTGGATGAACGCGGTGAGGAACGCGCGGGCGGCCTTCTCAGCCAGTTCCCGGTCCTTTTGGAGGCTGTCTACCAGAAGCCTGGTGTCGAGGGTGGCGTACCGGTAGAAACAGGACGAGTTGAACTCGACCGTCCCAATCATGTCGGCCCCGGACGAGTCTCCCGGCTTGAGGTCGTCAACGGCCGTGAAGTAGTCCAGCTCCATCCCGTGGACCTTGTTCGTAGAAATGGCGTGGGCCACCTGGCAGGCGGCATCGACGTTGGCACCGGGCCGGTCGGCCAACATCCGGCCGAACAGGGCCAGGTCGGCCGCCTTCCCGCCGTCCAGCAGTCCGGTCAGGGCCTTCACCACCTCCGGCGCGACCGCGGCCCGGGCGTCCGACTTCGCTTGCTTGGCCGTCCGACGCTTGGTCTTCTTCGCTGGGTCGGCCACCGGCTCGGGCTCGGCAGGCGGAGCACCCTCCCCATTCCCGGCCGCCGTGGACCCGGCCGACAGGGCGTCCCAGTGGTTCTCGACTACCGTCACGAACCCGTCCACCTCGGCCTCACCGAGGAACAACAGGTACTCGGTCAGCCGGTCGTCGCCGACCTTCAGCCCGGCCCCGGCCAAGGCGGTGGTGACGGCCACGGTGGCCGCTTCCAGCGACTTCCCGTTCGCCTTGAGCCGGTTGCATGCTAGGTCGAGGAGCCGCTTGGTCCGGCGGGCCCGGCTCTCGGCCGGGACCAACCCGGGGTGGGCGTCGAAGTACCGGCGAACGGCCCGCTTGATGCACTGGGAGCTGATGCGGGCCCGGCGGTATCCGCCGAACTCGGCGTCCTTCGGGCTGTTGGTGTCGTCCCGGTTCAGGCACGACGGGGCAAAGTTCTGGAGTAGGTGGGCCTCAATCCTCACGGGCTAGTCTCCTGAATCGAACTGGGTTTGTCGTCACCGGTCATGGCAGGCTCGGGCTCGTCTTCTTGGTCGGTGGGCCTGGCGGCCCAGAAGTCCCTAGCCCAGTCCCGTTGGACCCGGCGGTTGGGGTGGTCCCAGGCGAGGATATCGGCCAGCAGCCGGGCCCAGTCCGGGTGGACCCCCCTTGCGGCCAGGAGGGTGACGGCGTGCTGTAACCGGGATGGAAGGTCGTCGGCGTCGGCGTCGAGCAGGGCGACGAACCGCTTCTCCGTGCTGTCGCCGTCTTGCCGGTCTGGGATTTCGCGGAAGGCGGCACCCAACGTTCCGCGGCCAGGCCCGTCGGCCTTGGCGGCAGCGAACAGGGACGCGACCAGACAGCCGGCGGCGACCCGGCGGTCATACAAGTGGTCCGCCTCCTGCCGGAACCGGGGCATGTTCTGGAGGACCCAGCGGTCCCGGTCCGGGGCGTGACCGTACGGCTTGCCCAGCCCCCGTCGAAGCCGGGCCAAGGTGGCTCGGTCTTGAGACTCGGGACAGGCTAGTCGGGTAAGCCGTACGGCGAAGTGCGTTGCCCAGTCGGGGGGCGGAGTCATGTCGCGGCCTCCGTTCGGGAGTCGAGCAGGCGTTCGCGGACCGCCAAGGCTCTTAGCCGGGTCGCCAGGACGTCCCGGCCGCGCGCCGCGGCCCTCAACTCGCGGGCCGAGTCGAGTCGCCCGACGGTCCGTTCGTACGCCCGCCAGGCAGCCGGCCGGAGAGTACCGCGGTACCAGTCCCGGACTCCATTGTCGAGGGTATCCTCTAGTCCTTCGAGTGCGGCCTCACCGATGTCCGTCAGCAGCAGGCGGAAAGGACGCTCCAGCTCGGACCAGTACAGGTCCTCGACTCTGAACCCTTTGACGGCGTCGGACACTCGCCTACGGTCGGGGGCTTGTCCCTGGTCGCCGGTTAGTGCCGCCGACACTGCCGCCCATACGGCCCGGCGCAAGACGTCGGAGGCGACAGCCTCGGCCAGGCCAAGGGCCCGCTTCAGCGCGTTCCTCCGTATTGGGTGGTCCAGGTAGTGCAAGGAGAGCGGCAGCGTCTCGTGTCGCCAGAAGTGGACCTTCGCCTTGTCGGTGCATAGGCCAAACGCGGACAGCCTGTAGCGGTGAGCCCGGGGCAGCACGTCCGGCGCGAGTTGCCCGAGCGTCTCCAGTACCGTCGGACCGCGGAACTGGTCGGCCTCGGCGAACTGGAACAGAGCCGCACTGTCGCGCCATAGGGCCTTATCCTCGATGAGCCGGACGGCGGGGAACCCAGTTTGCGTATCTCGGCGGTACGCCGCCATCGGGTCGAAGAACCCAGCCGGCCGCTCAAACTTGCGGCCTTGAGCGTACGACACCCTCCTGACCACTACGTCCCCGTCCGTCTCATTCTCAGGTTGAAGCAACAGCGCGCGGCTCTGCCAAGTCAGGTAGTCGAGGTACCCAGTCGGGATTGGCGGGTCCCTGTCCGGCCGACCTCTCTCATCCCGTTCCCACACAGGTCGGTCCTCGCCATCGGTCAGGGACGGCACAGGGTCTTTGGTAGCCGGGTTGTAGACAGTGAGGTTCAGCCAGAGAGTCTCGAACAGGGTGTCGCCGCGAGCCAGGATAATCACGCAACGGCAGACGGGGGAGTCGGCTGTGTGAGGCTCCCCTTTTTTCCCGCGGCCGGCGCTGAACGCGAACGCCTGCTCGGCAACGACCGCGCGGGTCGCTTGGGCAGGAGTGAATGCTGGTGGTAGGTCGTCGATGGTGTGGTCGAACAGGGCGGTGTTGTTTCCCCGGGACAACTCCTGAGTCAGTCGGTTTATCCCAGCCCGCTCGCCCTCATCTTGGGTG
>DASSAT010000528.1:0-2531 GCA_035699305.1 Fimbriiglobus sp.
GCGCTGGGGTTCGTCGGGCTGGTGAAAATGGACCGGGTAACGGTCGAGGCGATCGTCTCGAAGGAGCCGGCCCGCTCGCCGGTCTACCGCGGCCGGCCGAGCCTGTGGCGGATGATGAAGTTCCTCGAAGTGGTCCGGCCGGGCGACGGCGGCGACTTCAACCGCTCGCTGCGGTCGTTCACGATCCGGGCGAAGGGGCAGGGGGTCGCGGTGGTCCTCAGCGACTTCATGGACAAGGGCGGGTTCGAGGACGGGCTGCGCTACCTGGCGACGCGCAACCTGGACGTCTACGCGATCCAGGTGCTGGCCCCGGAGGAGGTCGATCCGCCGTACACCGGCGACCTGAAGCTGACCGACGTGGAGGACGGCGACGAGGCCGAGGTGACGGTCAGCGCCCCCCTCCTGGACCGCTACCGGCAGACGCTGAGTGCGTTCCGGTCGTCGCTGAGCGGCTTCTGCACCCGGCGGGGGATGTCGTACCTGTTCACCACGACGCAGGTGCCGTTCGAGCGGCTGGTGCTGGGGTATCTCAGAGCGAGGGGGCTAGTCCGCTGAGCCAACGCAAAAGGCAAAACGCAAAACGCAAAAAGGAAGACCCGAGGCTGTCTTCCTTTTTGCGTTTTGCGTTTTGCCTTTTGCGTTGGCTCAGGCTCGGGTTCCGAAGTACGCCGACACGAACGCCAATTCGACCGACTGCCAGTACCGCAGGAAGTCCGCCGACTGCCGGTTCTCCGAGGTGGTGAACATCACGAACAGCGCGATCTCCAGCGTCAGCATCACCAGCCCGACCACCGACAGCCACGCTCGGAACGTCTGGAACAGCGGGTGCTCCCGGCCCAGCACGAACCGGACGAACAGACCGGCCGCGAACCCGACCGACATCGTCGCCAGGAACGGCCCCCACCACAGCCGGAACTCCTCCGGGTCCGGGGTCAGCCGGTACTGCAACCGGTCGGGGTACTGGAACAGGCAGAACAGCACCACCGCCACGCTGCCGCCGACGAACAGCACCCGCAAAATCCACGGCAAGAACGGCGACCCCTCGCCCTCCTGCCGCGGGCTGGGCGAGGACGCGAACGCCATCAGCACCAGCGCCAGCAGGAAGAAGTGCCCCAACAGCGGCTTGACGATCTGCTCGCCCGGCCACAACAGCACCAGCCAGAAGAACCCGCAGATCAATAGCGCCATGACCCCCCGGATGCTGCCCAACGGCAGGCCGAACGGTTGACGCGGCTCGTTGACCGTGTCGATGACGTCTCGCACCGGCGCCTGCATACTCATGTGTCGGGCCTCCGTTAGCGGGGACAGCCCCCGCTACTGGGTGGTTCGTTGGCGGGGCGCGGAACTTTCGCCGTCCCGCCCTTGACGATTCTCGCCGTCGTTTTACGATAGCAATCTTACGTATTCGGACGCCGGGTTCCGTAGCAGGAAGATTGCCGCCATGTCCACGTTCATGGCCAACCCCCAGACGGCCAAGCACCAGTGGTTCGTCATCGACGCCACGGACCAGGTCGTCGGCCGGCTGGCCGTCACCATCGCCAACCTGCTGCGCGGCAAGCACAAGCCGGAATACACCCCCCACTGCGACACCGGCGACTTCGTCATCGTCGTCAACGCCGAGAAGGTGAAGTTCACTGGCAAGAAGTGGGACGACAAGACTTACCAGACGTACTCGCACTACACCGGCGGCCAGAAGATCATCCCGGCCAAGGAAATGCGGGAGAAGAAGCCGGGCGAGATCATCCGGCTGGCGGTCAAGCGGATGATGCCCCGCGGCCCGCAGGCGTACAAGCAGATCAAGAAGCTCAAGGTCTACGCCGGGCCGACCCACGACCACCAGGCCCAGCTGCCGATCGAATACAAGCTTTAGTTCCAAGTTCCAGAGTTCCAAGTTCCAGGTCGGAACGGGGCTCTGGACCTGGAACCTGGAACTCTGGAACTTGGAACTCCGATCATGGCCGAGAAGAAGGAAGCCCGGACGTACTACCTGGGGACCGGCCGGCGGAAGACCGCCGTGGCCCGGGTGCGGGTGGCCGAGGGCAAGGGCCGGGTCGAGGTCAACGGCCGACAACTGGACCACTACTTCACCGAGGACAAGGACCGCGGGGCCGTCCTCGGGCCGATGCTCGTCACCGACCTGGCCAACCGGCTGGACGTGATCGTCAAAGTCCACGGCGGCGGGATCACCGGGCAATCCGGGGCGATTTGCCAGGGCTTGGCCCGCGCGATCAAGCTCATGTACAGCCCGGCCGACGAGCAGAAGCGGTTCACCATCGGCAACATCACCGCGGTCCGATCCCGGCGGGTGGAGAAGCCTGTTTCGGCGCAGCCCACCCCCAGCGCCGATGGGGCAGCCACGGCCGAGGACAGCAACTTCGGCATGGTCAAGAAGCTCCGCGACAGCGGCTATCTGACCCGCGACAGCCGCATGAAGGAACGGAAGAAGTACGGCCTCCGCGGCGCCCGCCGCGGCACCCAGTTCAGCAAGCGGTAGCCGTTCCCTGGGACCGCGGCCGTCCCGGCCGCTCTTG
>DASSAT010000529.1:0-9685 GCA_035699305.1 Fimbriiglobus sp.
GATACGCAAAAACGCTAACGCTGCGAGCCAGTGACGAAAAGGCTCCGACGTTGACCCGTTCGAGGCGCGTAGTTCGGATAGGAGCGGCGTGTATTCGTCGTTTCGTGTGAGTACCGCAACGCTCGCGAAGTTCTTGGCGGCGGCGCGGATCATGCACGGGCCGCCGATGTCGATGTTCTCGATCGCCTCCGCCTCCGTCACCCCCGGCTTCGCCACCGTCTGCTCGAACGGGTACAGGTTGCAGACGACGAGATCAATCTCCGGCAGCTTGTGCTCGGCCAGCGTCGTCATGTGCTCCGGCTTGTCGCGCTTCGCCAGGAGGCCGGCGTAGATCGCCGGGTGGAGCGTCTTCACCCGGCCGTCGAGGATTTCCGGGAAGCCGGTCAGCTCGCTCACGTCCTTCACCGGCAGCCCGGCGTCGGCGAGGGCCTTCCTGGTGCCGCCTGTGGCGATCAGCTCGACGCCGTATTTCGTGTGCAGCTCGCGGGCGAAGTCCACGAGGCCGGTCTTGTCGGAGACGCTGAACAGGGCGCGGCGGATCGGTCGGAGCATCGGGGGTCCCTCTCAAGCCCACGGATTGCCATCCGTGGGCTTGGGGGTGGTTTACGAACGCCGCCCGAGTTGAACCACCCGCCCCACACGCCGGGCGGACACGCCGCCGGGGAAGTCCGCGGATGAGGGGTCGCCGCGAGCGACCCCGACCAGCCGTTGCCAGTGGTCGGCAGTCATGCTGTCCATCGGCCAGCCCTGAGCGGCCCATACGGTCCGAAACACCTCGCGGGCCAGGTAGTCGTGCTGGACGGCAATCATTTCCGCATCGAGAACATACAGGTTCCCGGCTCGTGGCCGGATCGCCTCGGTCAGCAACCGGGTGGCTTCCTCCGCGATGACCTGATGAGCCGCTTGCGCCTGGTCCGCGAGCCGACTCAGCACGTCCACGATCGCCGGGTTGAAGGACTTGAGCAGCGGCAGCAGCTCGTGTCGGATTCGGTTGCGGGTGAACATCAGGTCGGTGTTCGACGAGTCTTCGCGGAACGGCTGGCCGCGTTCCGCGAGATAGGCCAGCACCTCAGCGCGGGTGATGTTAAGCAGCGGGCGAACGAGCCGGATTACTCCCTCTCCCCTTGGGGGAGAGAGATCTTCTTGTTCCCTCCCCCCTTGGGGGGGAGGGTTAGGGTGGGGGGTAGGTTGTGGGGAGAGAGGATGCGTCGTCGTAATGGTGATGCTCTCACCCCCCACCCCGACCCTCCCCCCCAAGGGGGGAGGGAGAAAGACACCCCTCACCCCTCGCCCCTCGCCCCCAAGGGGAGAGGGGAGAAGAAGTCGCTCGGTCGCAATCCCCCGTAGCCCCTGGATGCCGGTCCCGCGGATGATCCGGTGCAGCACCGTCTCCGCCTGGTCGTCGGCCGTGTGCCCGGTCGCCACCCACTCCCCGCCGAGGCCAGCCAGCCAGTCGTACCGCAGCCGGCGCGCCGTTGCCTCCAGGTTGTCACCGGCCGCGGCCGACCGGACGTCCGCCTCGCCGAGTTGAAAGGGCAAGCCAAGCTTCGCCGCCAACTCTCGCACGAACTCCGTGTCGGCGTCCGACTCGGCCCCGCGAAGATGGTGGTTGAAGTGAGCCACCGTCAGCGGCCCGGTGCCGGCGTCGAGCAGGCCGCGCAACAGCGCGACGCTGTCCGCCCCGCCGGAGACGGCCACCACTCCCGGGCCGCTCAACCCCGGGAACGCCCGGATCGCCTCGACCACCCGCGACACGACTTCCCCCGACCGGTTACAATTCCCAGATCACCCCCGTTATACCACCCCCACCCCGGCCCTCCCCCCGGACGGGGGAGGGAAAAAGGTGGTCGGGTTCGGGGTTGATTCCGCATCCGCGCGAGGCTATCCGTGCCCCCCATTGATCCGAACACGAACACGCCAGCCGACCCGGGGTTCGAGTTGGTGGACGACGACCCGGCCGACCGGTGGAGCAGTCCAGCGGCCCGGCTGCCGGTCGCCCGGGTGTACGACCCGCGGCTGGCGCGGTGGGTCCGGGGGATGCTGGTCCTGATCGCGGCGGGGTTCACGACGATCTTCGGGGTCGCCCTCTGGCTCCACCCTTACGACGCCGACGGCACCCCGCGGACCATGGCCACGCACACCCAGTTGGGGCTGCCGCCGTGCAGCATGGTCAAGCTGACCGGCCGGCCGTGCCCGGCGTGCGGGATGACGACCAGCTTCGCGCTCTTGGCCCACGGGGACGTGCCCAACTCGCTACGGGCGAACTGGGCCGGGACGGTCCTCGCGCTGCTGCTGGCGACGCTGGTCCCGTGGGCGGTCGCCAGTGCCGTCCGCGGGCGGTACTACGTCATCCGCTCCGGGGAGGCGCTGACTACAGTCATCGTGCTCGGCATGCTGGTGCTGATGCTCGGCCGGTGGGGGATCGTGTTGCTTCAAGGATGAATTCTGAATGATGAATGATGAATAAAGAAATGAAGGAAGACGGAAGCCCAGACCGCGGGGGCGGCCTGGTTCTTTATTCATCATTCATCATTCAGAATTCAGCATTTCCGACTGGGGGCCAAGGATGGGCCGCGGACAGCGTTCGACCGCCTGGCGGCGGTGGGTGATCGGGCTGGGGCTGCTCGCCTTCGCGTCGATGGGCTGCTCGCCGAGTACGCTCTGGTTCCTGATGCGCGGCGACGACAAGCGCGACCCGGTCAGCCCGCTGCCGTGCAAGGAGGGCAAGGACGAAGTCACGGTCGCCGTCTTCGCCTGGGGGTCGCCGGCGCTGGGGATGGACCCGTCCTTCGCCGGGGCCGAGCGGGAGCTGGCGGCGCTGATCGGCCAGCGGATGACCGCGGAGACCAAGGGCGACCGCCGGCCGATCCGGGTTATCGACCAGGCCAAGGTGGAGAAGTTCAAGGCGTCCGCCGGCCGCGACCCGCGGACGATGAACCTGGCGGCGGCCGGCAAGGAACTCGGGGCCGACTACGTCATCGACCTGACGCTCACCTCCATGAGCATCTTCCAGCCGGAGTTCGGCCGGGAGTTCTACCAGGGCCGGGCGCAACTCCAGGTAGTGGTGTGGGACACCGACAAGCCGGGCGCCCCGTACCAGGACTACTTCCACCCGGCGATCGGCGAGCAGAAGAGCACTGCCGTCCTCAGCCCGGCCGGGTACCGTAAGTACTTCATCGAGAAGGTGGCGACGGAGATCGCGCACCGGCACATCCCGCACGTCGTCACCCACGAACTGCCGCCGGTTCAGTAGAAGAAAGGCGTTCACCACAAAGGCACAAAGATCACACAAAGACACACGAAGGAAGTCAGAAGGACCGGCCTCTTCTCCTTTGTGTTTTCTTTGTGTTTTCTTTGTGTGATCTTTGTGCCTTTGTGGTGAACGTCCTGGCTTCGAGTCGGCTGACCACTCCGGGCCGGGTCTGGTACAATCCCAGTACTGACCCGGTCCGAGGCCCGACCATGCGTGAGTGGCTCCGCAACGTGTACCTGGCGGTCGTGACGATCGCCAAGGGGATGTACGTCACCCTCTGGTACTTCGCCCAGACGTTCCGCCGCAAGGCGTTCACCCAGCACTTCGCCTACCCCGAGACGCCGATCCCGGTGCGGCCGCGGTATCGCGGGTTCCACCGGTTCGACCTGACCACCTGCATCGGCTGCGACAAGTGCGCCCGGGCCTGCCCGGTAGACTGCATCTACATCGACAAGGAGAAGGCGGCGCCGCCGGCCAAGGGGTTCGTCGTCACCGGGTTCACCATCGACTACACCAAGTGCATGTTCTGCGCGCTGTGCGTGGACCCGTGCCCGGTGGACTGCATCTTCATGGGCTCGACGGCCGACCTGAGCTGCTACTCGCGCGACGGGTGCGTGGTGGACTTCGCCAAGCTGCCGCTGGAGGCCGCCTGGGGGCCGGACACACTCAGCCCGACCGTCGTCCACGAGTCGAAGACGGTGACGCTGCCGGTGTGGACCAAAGTCTGAGGGGCAAGGGGCAAGGGGCATGGGGCGAGTTCGGACAAAGTCGCCTTCTGCTCTTCTTGCCCCTCGCCCCATGCCCCTTGCCCCTGGTGAGCATGAACGCCGCACTCGTCGCAACCATCCTGGTCTTCGTCGCCGTCGGGGTCGGGTTCCTGGCGTTCAACCTGCTCGTCGGCCGGCTGGTCCGGCCGAACCGGCCCAGCCGCGAGAAGGGGGACGTCTACGAGTGCGGCGAGGAGCCGATCGGCTCGGCGTGGATTCAGTTCGACCTGCGGTTCTATGTGGTGGCGCTCTTGTTCGTGGTGTTCGATGTGGAGATCGCGTTCTTCTTCCCGTGGGCGGTGGTCTTCGGCAGCGCCAACCGGGCGGCGGACGCGAACCTGCCCGTCGCGCAGCGGGTGGAAGCGGCCGCGGCGCTGGGGGCGAGTACCCCGCCGGAGGCCGCGGCGATGGAGACGCTGGCCCGGCTGGCGTTCGTCGATCTGCTGGTGTTCTTTGGGATACTCCTGGTCGGGTTCGCGTACCTGTGGCGGCGCGGCGACCTGGAGTGGGTGCGCAGCGTCGCGGCGCAGGTGCAAGCGGAAGGTAAACCAATCTCAAGCCCGACGACGGTCGTCGTCGGGCTTGGGGAGAAATAACACATGGGACTCCTGGAAAACCGCTTCGAAGACGGGTTCGTCGTCACCTCCGTCGAGCAGGCGATCAACTGGGCGCGCGAGTCGAGCCTGTGGCCGATGACGTTCGGGCTGGCATGCTGCGCCATCGAGATGATGGCGGTCGGCGCCCCTCGCTACGACATCGACCGCTTCGGGGCCGGGGCGTTCCGCGCCACCCCGCGGCAGGCGGACCTGATGATCGTGGCCGGCACGGTGAACCTGAAGATGGCCGAGCGGGTCCGCCGGCTCTACGAGCTGATGCCCGACCCGAAGTTCGTTATCGCGATGGGCGCCTGCACCTGCGGCGGCGGGCCGTACTACAAGTACGGCTACAACGTGGCCAAGGGGGTCGATCTGGTCGTGCCGGTGGACGTGTACGTCCCCGGCTGCCCGCCGCGGCCGGAGGCGCTCCTGGAAGGGCTGATGCGCGTGCAGGACAAGGTCCGGCGGATGCACAACCTCCGCCGGGGCTCGCCGGACGAGTCGCCGGTGCCGGCCCGGACCGGGAGCGTGCAACTGCCCGACGAGCTGAACACCACCGAGAAGGCGACCGCGTTCAAGGTCGCGCAGAAGGAGTCGGCCAAGCCCGCCAAAGCATGACCGCCGGTCAAGGCCCGTTGCGAAGCGGCAAGATGCGGGCGATGGCGTCGTCTAGCCACTTCGTGCGGTCCGCCTCCGTCGCCGCGAACGGTGCCCACTCCCGGCGGATCAGGTCGAGGTCGATGTCGTCCCGGTTGGCCGCCAGCAGGGCGACGATGTCCGCCTGGTCCTGGGCGCGGAACGCGACCAGCTTCGTCAGGATCAGCCCCTCGGCCGTGGCGACCCGGAGGCTAGTGTCGAGCCAGGGCGTAGGTTCGGCCGTGTCAAGCACGTGTGCGTACAGGGGAAGGATGGGCTGCATCCAGTCCACTCGGACCGTGCCCCGATAGAACACGGTGAACTTCTCGACCGACCACCGCCGGACGACGTCCATGACGTCGATCTCGAACCCGTCGGCGACGAGGTCTTCCAGCAGCCCCGGAAAGGCAAGAGCAGGGACATGCAGGATAAAGTCGGCGTCCTTGGTCGCCCGGGGCCGGGACCGCACGCCGACCGCAAGTCCGCCAATCAGGGCATGACGCACCCGGCGGCGATCAAAGGCCATGGCGAGCTGACGGACCGCATCGTTCAACTCGGTTTCAACCATGACGTGCCACGAACTCCTCGATGGCCATCCGCCCCTGGCGTTCTTCTTCCAAAGCGTAGCGGTAGACTTTGCCCGAACGATCGACTGACGCCAGGAAGTGGTATTCGTGGAATGCGTCGCCCAGCGCGTGGATGCGGGCCTCCGGCGACAGCGCCCGGAACCGGGCCGCCTCCTCGGCGATCACGTCCGCCTCGTTCGGAAATCGGATCGGCAAGTCCATCCCGTTCGCCCTCCCCCCGTACTGTACCCGACGCGATACGATAACACTATCCCGCGCCCGGAGCCGCCATGACCGCCGCCGAGATCGTCACCCTCCTCGAACAGCAGTTCGGGTCCGCCGTCACCGGCAAGAAGCTCGACACGATCGACCCGTCCGTCACCGTCGAGCCGGCGAAGCTCGTCGAGGTCTGTACGTTCCTTCGCGACGACGCGCGGCTGCGGTTCGAAATCCTCAACGACATCTCCGGCGTCGATTACCTGGAGCCGGACCCGAAGAAGGCGGCGAAGGCCGGGTTCGAGCCGCACCTGGAGATCGTCTACCACCTGTCCAGCTTCACCCACCCCGGCCGGCGGTTCACCCTCAAGGTGGTCCTGCCGCGCTGGAAGGGCGACACGCCGGGCGAGTTGCCGGAGGTGCCAACGCTCTGCGGAGTGTGGCGGACGGCCGACTGGCAGGAGCGCGAGGTGTACGACCTGCTCGGGGTGAAGTTCCTCGGCCACCCGGACCCACGCCGCATCCTGCTCAACGACGACTGGGTCGGCCACCCGCTGCGCAAGGACTACGAGTTCCCCCTGGAGTACCACGGCATCCGCTGCCGGTGACTCCTTCTCCCCTCTCCCCTTGGGGGGAGAGGGGTTGGGGGTGAGGGGTCTTGGCCCGGGAAGCCTCTCCCCCTCACCCCCGGCCCCTCTCCCCCAAGGGGAGAGGGGAGACCTGCAACCCGTGCGACCCGGTATGATCTCACGCCTGCGACCCGCCCCGTCCCACCCGCTCGACGCGCCGCGGCACGCCCGCCGGCTGGCGGCGCTGCGGTCCCTGTGCCTGGGGCTGATACTGCTGTTGGTGGTCATCACCGTCGGCATCGGCATGGTCATCTGGTACGTGCTGGAGGGGCTGCCGCTGGCCGGCCGGCGGTTCGTGGTCGGCGGGGTGTCGCTGCCGACGGTTGTGACCGGCGTGCTGACGCTGGCGGTGCCGGTCGTGGCGCTCTGGGTCGGGCGGTTGCGCGGCGAGTCGGGGCTGCACGCGCTGGCGGCGGAGGGCGAAGACGACGACGCCGAGAAGTTGCTGGACGTGTTCGCCGGGCGGACGTTCGCCGAGTACGCGGTGGCCGGCGGGGTCGGGTTCGCGTGGGCGCTGGTGTTCCACCTGACCTCCGACCCGCTGATGCTGCTGTGGATCGGGGGGCTGATGGCGTTCATGGCGCTGCGCTATCCGACGACTCGCCGGGCGCGGGCGTGGTTCGACGCCGCCGCCGACCGCCTCGCCCGCGAGCGGCGGGCGCGGACGCTGTAGACTCTTGTTCCCTCCCCCCTTGGGGGGGAGGGTTAGGGTGGGGGTCGGCTGGCCGAGTTCGAGGCGATGCCACAGACTGGGTGACGCCTTCACCCCCACCCCGGCCCTCCCCCCCAAGGGGGGAGGGAGGAAGAGGGTCGGCGCCCGCAAAGCCGGGCTGGACCCACCTACTTTTCTTCCTTCAACAGCTTCTGAAGTTCCTGCTTCAAGTCCGGCGGGTCAACGGCGCGGAGGACGCCCTTGCGGTCGATCAGGAGCACCAGCGGAATGCTCTCGGTGCCGACGGCCGTCAGCCACAGGTCCCGGGTCACGTCGTCGGGCACGTACACCTGCGGCCAGCCGAGGTCCAAGCGCTCGGCCGCCTTCTTCCCCGACTCCGGGTCGCGGTCCAGGTTGACCCCGAGCACTTCCAGGCCGTCGGCGTGCCACTTCCGGTAATGCTTCTTCAATTCCGGCTGCATCGCCATGCACGGGTTGCACCAGGTAGCCCACCAGTCGATCAGGACCACCCGGCCCCGCCAGTCCCGCGACGACGCCATCTTCCCGTCCGCCGTCGTCACCGCGAACTCGAACGGCTTGCCGACCTCGGGGTAGGGCAGCACCGCGACCCCCTGTTTCCGCGCCCGCTCGAATGCCCCGCGGGCGGCCGTGCGGTGCGTCTCGGCGGTCAGTTGCTCGATCCCGAGCAGGGCCACCTTGTCCGCCGGCAGTACCTTCGGGTCCATCCGCCAGCGGTAGAGACTGACCAACGCCCCATCCCGACGGCTGCCCGCCATTCCACCTCCACCGGACGCCGGCAAGTATCGCTTGTCGTCGGCGTCGAACAAGACCGGACGGTATTCGGGGCAGGGTCGATCATTGGCGGCCGCCGCGGCGATCGTGACCACCGCGGCCCCGTCCGCTTCCCTGTCGAACATGAGGACCAGCCCGGTCGTGGACAGGCTCCTCGGCGGGTTTCTCGGTTCGACCATCCAGAAGCAGCCGGGGGCATTCGGGTATCGTTGGCGGACCGTCGCGGGGTCCGGATCGACCCGCTTGAGGTCCGTGACGGTGACGCCGGGCGGATGGCCGTCCGCCGCGGCCGGGATCGCGGTCGGCCGCTTGTCGGGTTCGGGGCCGAAGCACAGGCGGAGTCGATCGCCGTCCAGGCGGTAGATGCCCAGGGCAGTCCCGACCTTCGGGCTGGCGATGTCGATGGCGGCCGGTTTCGCGGACGGGTCGAGCGTATAGGTGCTGTTCATCCGTTCGTCAACGAACCCGTCCTCATCCAGATATGTAATCCGGTCGTCCGTGATGACGACCTTGACCGTCCGCTCTTTCGGCGGCTGCGGCTTCCCCCCGATGGTGTGGTTCTCCACTACGGTTGTGGTCCACGTCCCGCGGAGGGGCGAGTGGGCCGGCTTACCGGCCTTCGGCGCATCGGGGGCCTTGGCCGCGGGCGGGGGTTCGGTCCCGCCAGCCACCGCCAGCAGCGTCCCCCCGCCGGCCAGCCCGGCCAGCAGCGCGACCGCGGCGGCGGTCGCTTTGAGCTTCGCGGTTCGCATCATGGACAGCACTCCCTCGGTAAGTGTCAGGACGGGGGCGGTTGCCGGGGACTTCCCGGCGGCGACCAGCACGCAGGACCGCACCAGCCCCGGCGGGACGGCCGGCGCGGGCGGCGAAAGCGCGACGGTCAGCCCGGCGGCGGAGAGGGCCACCCCGCGCCTGGCGAGTTGATGGCGAAGTCGATCCCGGGCGCGGGCGATGCGGCTGGCGACGGTGCCGACCGCCCAGCCGAGCCGTTCGGCGGCCTCGGCGTGGGTGTGTCCCTCGAAGTAGCAGAGCAGCACCGGCTCGCGGAACTTCGCTGCCAGCCGGCCGACCTCCTCGGTCAGCAGCGCCGCCAACTCGCCCGACGCGGCCGCGTCGTCGGGGGCCGGGTGGGAGGCGGCGATGGCATCAGGCAGCGGGCCGGGCGTGCGGGACGCGGTCCGCCGGGCGCGGAGGGCGGCGTTGCGGGCGACGCGGTAGAGCCACCCGGGGACGGACTCGCCGCCGACCGAGTGGGCCGACCGCGCCAGCGCCAGGAACGCGGCCTGGAAGGCATCCTCGGCGGCGTGTGGGTCGTCGCGCAGGACGCCGCGGCAGACCTTCCACACCAGGTCCGCGTGCCGGCGGACGAGCAGCTCGAACGCGGTGTCGTCGCGGACGGCGGCGAACCGGCGGAGCAGTTCGGCGTCCGGGGTGGCGTCGGCGCCGGTCAGGGCGTGCAGGGCACGGAGCAGCGGGCCGTCGGGCATGGGGACCTCGCGGGGCGACACCCCATTGATCCCCGAACCCCCGGCCCGCATCCGCAAGAAAATGGGAAAA
>DASSAT010000530.1:0-2445 GCA_035699305.1 Fimbriiglobus sp.
TGAACCGTCATGACCACCCTCCCGTTCCCGTCTCTGGAACGCACGTTCCCACAATAAAGAATGGACGGCCGTCACACAACACACCCTGGCACCCGTCGGTCTGCCCGCCTATCAAACAGAATACACCAACCCTGAGTCCGCACGCCATGCCGCCGTCCGCCGACCACCTGGAGACGTTCCCTAACCCCCGCCCGGGGCGGGACTACGTCATCGAGATCGTCTGCCCGGAGTTCACCAGCGTCTGTCCCAAGACCGGCCAGCCGGACTTCGGCACCGTCACGTTTCGCTACACCCCGGGCGAGACATGCGTCGAACTGAAGTCGCTAAAGCTCTACCTGCAACGCTTCCGCGACGAGGGCATCTACTACGAGCAGGTGACGAACCGGCTGCTGGACGACTTCGTCGCCGCGTGCCGGCCGGTGCGATGTCAGGTGGTGTCGAACTGGACGCCGCGCGGCGGGATCACCACCAGCGTGACCTGCACCTACGCGGAGGGGGAATAGCAACGCCCACCCGCTTCAAGCGGGTGGGCCGACCGGAATGCGAGCGGACCTAGCCGACCACAATGCCGTTGCGGACGGCGGCTTGCGGCAGGACCTCGCGGACGCTGCACTGCGCGAGCTGCTTGATGTGGAACGACGACGCCTTGCCGCGGAGGACGACGGTCCCGTTGGTCATCTCCACGGCCAGGTTGCGGACGCGCCGGCCGGTCCGGTCCAGAATCTTCTGGGTCAACATCTCGTCCAACGGCTTCAGGGGAGCGCTCATGATCTTGAGGAGGTCCATCTGCGAAAGGGGCGACCCGCATACGTTATGAGCACGGGTTGCCCGGTTGTAGGTCGAAACTTCGGATTTCACTGATCTTCACGATACGTCTTGTTATGCAGCAAACCGCGGGCCACAGTCCGACCGCCGCATCAATTCCGATCCGCGGGTTGGGTCACGTCCCCGCCGGCGATCTCTGCCGACTGTTGAGCGGTTCGCAGCGCTGTGTGCGGTTCGAGTGCTGCGTCTCCGTCGTCGTCGTCACATTCCACTACCGGACGGCAATTTACCTGACCGACTCGCGGCGGTCCCGCTTCCTCTACGGGCTGGCGTACAGCCTGATGACGCTGGCGTTCGGGCCATGGGGCGTGCCGTGGGGGCCGATCCTCACCGTCCGGGCGGTCTGGGCGAACTTGCGCGGCGGGGAGGACATGACCGCGCAGATTCTCTCTCGTCTCGGCAGCTGCGAGTTGTCTCCGCCCCCTAAACCAGCCCCTCCGTGCCGGTAAAATGTTCCCGACCGGAACCCTGCAACCCGGAGGCCGCTCGTGGCCCGATTCGCAACGATTGCCCTCCTCGCCGCGGCCCTGGTCGTGCCGGCTTCGTACACGCAAGCGGGCGTCTACAGCCCGGACGAGCCGACGCCGTTTCGGGTTCGCCCCGACGGCACGGCCGAGGAGCTGCCGTTCGGGCCGACGTTCGAGGGGCCGTTCGCGGTGCGGTTCGGCAAGCGGCTCAACGAAGCGGACGCGGTCCGAAAGCTGGACACCAACACGGACCGGGCCGAGTTGTTGAAGCGGATCGAAGCTCTGAAGGCTATGCCAGGCGAGGCGGCCGCCCTATCCGGAGCCTACCTTCGAGCCGGCAACCCGACCGCGGCGCTGAACCTGCTCGCGCCGCTCAGCCGCAGTCGGTCGCCGGACTTCCGGGTGCTGGCCCACTTCGCCCACGCCCACGCCGCCCGCGGCGAGTGGGACGAGGCGGTCCGCTGGCACCAGTCGGCCGTCCTCGACGCCGAGTTCCCGGCCGACCTGCCCGGCACCACGCCCGAGCAGCGGAAGTGGCTGCTGAAGGTCGAGCGGCAGTACTACACGAAGTGGTTGCAGGTCCACCGTCAGCGGGCGGCCACGAAGCTCCCGCCGGACCGGGAGGAGGTCTTCCCGCTGTTCGGCGTGAAGTTCGTCAACGACGCCGGGCGGTACGAACCGGGCAAGCTCGCTGCCGCCGAGAAGGCGAAGCTGCCGCCGGACGCGGTCGCCATCGTGCAGCAGTTGTTACTCTGGGCGCCGTGGGACACCGGGTTGTACTGGCTGTTGGCCGAGCTGTACGCCGCCGACGGCCGGGTCCGACCAGCCGACGCGATCTTCTTTCAGATCGCCAACAGCCGTCAGTACTCGAACCGGCAACAGTTGATGGACCACCGGCACGTCGTCCGCGCCGCGGCGGAGAAGGCGAGCCAGGAGGCGCCGGCGGACGTGCCGCTTGTGGCCGACGCCCCGCCGGAGATGCCGCTGCCCGCGGACGGCGATTTCCTGCCGTCGTCGGGCAAGGTGCTGGCGGTCGGGGCGGTGTTCGGCGTGGTCGTGCTGGTGCTGTTGGCGCTTCAGTTCCGGGCGATCGGCCGACGGCTCCGCGGCGGGTGCGGCCCGACCGGGTGAGGCTGACCTACCGCCCGCGGTC
>DASSAT010000531.1:0-2218 GCA_035699305.1 Fimbriiglobus sp.
TCGGCTGACGCCTCGCGGCTAACCGGGGGGGATGCGCTCCCCTTCCAATCGTCGATACTCCGCCTCGTCGATGCGCGCGAACCGCACCCGGTCGCCGACCCGCAGCGGGAAATACCCATCCGCCACGTCCACCAGCACCAACGGCGTCCGTCCGAGGATGTTCCACCCGCCCGGCCGCGGCAGCGGATAAATCCCCGTCTGCTTCCCGGTTAGCCCGACGCTGCCCGCCTCGACGCGCAGCCGCGGACTCGGCAGCCGCCCGACGCCGCCCAGCGCCGCCGGCAAGTATCCCAGGTACGGGAACCCCGGCACGAACCCGATCGCGTATACCGTGTACTCGGCGCTCGTGTGTAACTCGATCACCCGATCCCCGCTCAACCCGGTCTGCTCGGCGACTCGCGCCAGGTCCAGTTGCATCTCGTAGCAGACCGGGATGACGTGCGCCCGACCCGGCGAGCGGGGGGCGTTAGCCCCCCGAGTGTCCACCCGCTCCAGCCACTTCACCACTTCTCCTGTCCTCACCCGGTCCGCGTCGAAGAACACCCCCACACTCGCATAAGCCGGCACCACGTCTTGCAGCCAGTCCGGCGCCGCGGCCCGGACCGCCCACGCCAGCCGGACCGCGGCCGCCTCGTCCGGCAGGTACGCCAGCACCGCCTGATCCCCGAGCGGCTTGAGTATCATGGTCAACGTTCTATGCCGACAGGCAAACGTGGGACCGGGGTCTGCGAAGAGTGTACAGACCGAATCCCGGGACCGCGGCCGTCCCGGCCGCTCTTGCTACGTCGGTCAGGGGCTTTCGACTGTCGCCAGTGGCTCCGGACTCGTGAAGCAAGAGCGGCCGGGACGGCCGCGGTCCCAGGGGTGAAATGACCTTCCCGCACCGCCGTCTGGTAGGTGAGTATGGGACCGGACCAACTGGCCGAGCTGGTCAACCGGCACGCGGCGGCCCTGGTGCTGTACGCGCGGCAGTGGTGCGCCGCCCCGGAGGACGTCGTCCAGAGCGCCTTCCTCAAGCTCGCCCGCCAGAAGATCCCGCCGGACAATACTTTACCGTGGCTATATAAGGTGGTCCGCAACGGGGCGATCGACGCCGCCCGCGCCGCCCACCGCCGCCAGAAGTACGAGGCCCGGGCCGCCCGCGTCGCCCCGACCTGGTTCGTCCCGTCCGACGACCCGACCGGGTTGGATGCCCACGCCGCGGCCGAAGCCCTGGTCGAGTTGCCGGTGGAGATCCGCGAGATCATGGTCGCCCACCTGTGGGGCGGGCTGACGTTCGAGCAGATTGCCGAAATGGTCGGCGGGTCCGCCAGTACCGCCTACCGCCGCTACGCCGCCGGGCTAGACTTGCTGCGCGACCGGCTCGGGGACAGGCCGGGCCGACCGACCGACAGACGCCGAGGAACTGTGCCGTGACCCCTCTTGTTCCCTCCCCCCTTGGGGGGGAGGGTTAGGGTGGGGGGTGGCTCGACGAGTAAGAGGCGATGTCGCGGAGCGGGTGACGCTCTCACCCCCCACCCCGACCCTCCCCCCCAAGGGGGGAGGGAGGAAGAGGGAGCCGACCGGACGACAGGTGACGCATGACCACTCCGGACCCCACGCCGGAATCCAACCCCCTGTGTGGCGCCGACCCACTGGCCCGCGCCCTGGCGGCGCTGCGCCCCGGGCCGGCCGGCGTGGACACCACCCGCCTGCTGTTCGAGGCCGGGCGCGTCGCCCGCGACCGGGAACTGGCGTTCTGGCGGTGGGTGTCGATCGCGCAGTTCGCACTGATGGCGACATTCGGCTGCGTCGCCGCCGTGGTCCTGGTGAAGCTGGCCAACACCCCGCCGCTGGTGCAGGTCGTCTACGTCGAGGTGCCGCCGAAGCCGGAACCCGCCCCGCCGCCGCGGCCGGCCCCGGACCCGGACCCCGGCTACGCCCCAGCCAGCGGGTTCGCCTCCGCCGCCCCGGACCCGGACGCGCTGGCCGAGTACCTGCGCGTCCGCCAGGACGTGCTGACCGCCGGGCTGGGACTGCTCCCCGACCACCAGCCGCGGCCGACCACCGCCCCGGCCAGCGCCGACGAGCTGGAGCGGTCGCTCAACCTGCCGCCGGGAGTGCTCGCCGTCCCGCAGTGGCAGCCGCGCAAGCCCAGGACCGAGCCGGACGTGCCGTAGGTCTTCGTAGGGTGGGCCGAGTCTTCGAGGCCCACCGTGCGCCAGACGGTGGGCCTCGA
>DASSAT010000532.1:0-6143 GCA_035699305.1 Fimbriiglobus sp.
CACCACTTGTTGAGCACCATGACCATACGCCTGCTTCCGGCCCTCGCCCTGGCCGGCCTGCTGACCGCCGCCTCGTCCGCCCAGCCGCCGGCGGCGTCCGACGCCAAGGCCAAGGAACTGTTCAAGACCGGCAAGTTCGACGACGCCCTCAAGGAACTCCGGGCGCTGGCCAAGGCCGACCCCAAGCTGCCGCCGGCGCGCGTCACCCTCGCCGACTGGTTCTTCCAGGCCGGCCAGGGCCAGCCGGCCCGGCTCAACCTCGAAGCCGCCGCCGCCGAGGACCCCTACCACCCGTCGGTCTACCTGCTCAACGGCAGCTTCGCGTTCGGCGAGGGGCGGGTCACCGACTGCATCCTCAGTTGCAAGACGGTCCTGCAACTGATCGCCGACCCGCGGTGGGACAAGGCCCAGCGCGACCGGTACGAGCGCGAGGCCCGCACCGGCCTGGCCCGGTCATACGAGGTCCGCGGCGACTGGACATCGGCCCAGGACCAGCTGACCGAAATCCTCAAAGACGACGACAAGAACGGCCCCGCCCGGCAGCGGTTGGCCACCTGCCTGTTCCGGCTCGGCAAGCCCGACGCGGCGTTCGCCGAACTCCGGAAGGCGCACGACGTCGATCCGGCGTCGGAACTGCCGGAGCTGCGCATGGCCGGGCTGGCCAACGACCCCAAGGATCCGACCAAGGCCGAGGAGTGGCTCAAGAAGGCGGTCGCCAACCACCCCAAGAGCGCCGACGCCGTCCGCACCTACTCCGGGTGGCTGCTGGACGCCGGCCGGATCGACGAGGCCCAGAAATACCTCGACCTGACGGTGAAGCTCGACCCCGACAGCCGGGAGACCCGCGCCGTGCAGGGGATCATGGCCCGCTACCGCAAGGACCTGCCCGGGGCCGAGAAGGTGTTCGAGGAGCTCAACCGCAAGCACCCGAACTACCCGCTGGCCGCCTGGAACCTGGCGCTGGTGCTGGCCGACTCCGGCGACAAGGAGAAGCAGCGCCGGGCCGTCGAGGTGGCCCAGGCCGAGGTCAGCCGCAACCAGAAGCTGGCCGAGGGGTTCGCAGTCCTCGGCTGGGCGCTCTACAAGGCCGGCCGGCTCGACGACGCCGAGAAGGCGCTGGCTCCGCTGGTGCAGCCGGGGGTGGGGGTGCCGTCGCGGGACGCGGCGTACTTCCTGGCCCGGGTGCTGGCCGACAAGGGGCGCTTCGAGGACGCCCGCAAGGCGCTCCAGGCGGCCGAGTCCGCCAAGGGCGGATATGTCTACCGGGACGAGGCGCAGAAGCTCATGGCCGAGGTCGAGAAGAAGATTCCGCCGCCCAAGAAAGACGAGAAGAAGAAGTGACCAGCGACGAGCGACGAGCGACGAGCGACGAGAACGGAGAGAAGGGAGACCGCCCGGTCACGCCTTCTCCGCCGTCGTCTTCTTCTGCGTCCTCGTTGCTCACCGCTCACCGCTCACCGCTCACGGCCGACCGGATCGCGTGGGGGTGTCTCGCGCTCGGGGCGGCGGCCCTGGTCGAGGTGCTGGCACGATACTGGGGCGCCAACCCCGGCCACGCCGACCGGTTCCTCATCCTCCTCGGGTCCGCCTACGCCGCGTACACCCTCGCCCCCGCGTGGTCGGCGCTGCCGGCGCGGCCGCGACCGGTCCTGGGGCTGCCGTTGGTCCTCGCTGGCGTCGCCGCCTTCCCGGTCGGCTACTTCCTGTACACGCAGATCGGGCCGCGGCCGCTGGTCCTGTGGTGGCTGACCGTTGCGCTCCTGTCCGCCGCGGTCGGGCTGGTCCTCGCCCGGCACGGCTGGTCGCGGCTGCGGACGGCCGCATTCCCGCTGGTGTTCATCCTGTTCGCGCTGCCGATCCCCAACCGGGTCCTCTTGCCGTTGCAGGATCAGCTTCAGAACGTGACCACGACCGTCGCGTACCACGCGCTGGGGGGGCTGGGCTACGACGTGGCGCGGGAGGAGTACGTCCTGGCGCTGTCCGGCGGGCGGTTGCGGGTCGAGGAGGCGTGCAGCGGCGTGCGCTCACTGACGGCACTGACGGCGATCGCGGCGTTCGTGGCGTTCCTCCGCGGGTTCGGGCCGGTCCGCGGCGGGCTGCTCGTACTGTTGGCGATCCCGGTGGTGGCCGCGGTCAACGTCCTGCGGGTGGTCCTCAGCGGGGCCATTCAAGAGGGCGTCGGGGCGGAGTACATCCAGGGGAACTGGCACGAGGGGCTGGGGTTTGCGATGGTGCTGCTCGGGCTGGTGCTGATCCTCGGGGTGGCGCGGCTGATCGGCGGCGCGGCATCGGACGCGGAGCCGTACACCGAGCCGTCCGTCACCCCCTCACCCCCTCACCCTCTCACCCCCTCACCCCCTCTCTTCCGAACCCCCTCATTCTCGGGCTGGGTCGCCGCCACGCTGCTGGTGCTCGGCGTCGTCGGCGGTATCGCGCTGGGGTGGCGCGGCCGGGCGGTCGAGGAGGCGGTCGTGGCCGACGCCCCGATCGACCAGGTTGCCACGACGCTGGGCAACTGGAAGGGGGAGGACCGGCCGATCCCGGACGCCGTCACCGAACTGCTCACCCCGGACCGCGTCCTGCACCGGTTCTACGTCAACAACGTCGGCCGCGACGGCACCGTCTGGATTATGTACTGGGGCACCGGGTCGGCCATGAAGGGCTACCACCACCCCGACGTCTGCTGGCGGAACAAGGGCTACGACGCGACCGAGAAGTGGGTCGAACCGGTCCCGGTCGCTGGCGGCACGCTGGCGGTCACGGCCCGGGAGTTCCGCCAGGACCGCGACCGGATGGTCGTGCTGTACTGGACCCAGGAGGGCCGCCGGGTCTGGACCGACGCCGACGAGCACGCCGCCGCGCATGATGTGTTCACCTCATCCTGGAGCGGGCACCGCTGGGTTCTGGACATGCTTGGCGCGCGGGGCGAGCCGCCGGGGGCGCGGCTATCGGTGGTGGTGGTGGTCCCGGACGCCGGCCCGTCGGCGCGGCGGGCGGCCGCCGCCCTGACGCAACAGGTCGCCGCGGAGGTCTACCGCGTCTGCCCCTGGGCCGGCCCGGCGAACGGAGGCTATTAGAATCGGCACATCCGGCATCATCTGAACCCCCCGTCCGACTTTTTCTCCCCCGTCCGCGTCTTATTCCTGCTCCGGTTACTTGTGCCGGCGCCGGAATTAAGGTACACCATACCGTTGCTCCGCCGACTGTTAACCAGACGGAACCCCATCCCGCCCGGGGGTCCGGCCGGCCATGATACTCGCCGCCGAACGTGACCTGTACCCCGACGCCCTGTTCGCCGACCCCCGGCCGGCCGACGGCCGCGCGTGGTGGCTGGCGCACACCCGGCCGCGCCAGGAGAAAGCGCTGGCCCGGCACCTCGCGGCCGCCGAGTTGTCGTTCTACCTGCCGTGTACCCCGAACCGCACCCGGGTCCGCGGCCGGGTGTTGACCTCCTATCGACCATTGTTCCCGGGTTACGTCTTCGTGCGGGTTTCCGCGGACGAGCGGGCCGACGTCTACGTCGGGAACCGGGTCGCCCGCCTCGCCCCGGTCGGCGACCAGGACCGGCTCTGGTCCGACCTGACCGGCGTCCGCCGGCTCCTGGACCTGGGACAGCCGGTGACGGCCGAGGACTGCCTCGGCCCCGGAACGCCGGTGGTGGTGCGCAGCGGGCCGCTGGCCGGGCTGACCGGCACGGTCGTGCGGGCCGGGTCCGGGCACAAGTTCGTGGTGCGGGTGGACTTGATTCAGCGCGGCGTGTCAGTAGTGGTGGACCGAACGACCCTGGGGAGGCTAGGGTAATTTTTCTGTGTGGCCGGAACCGCCCGGCCGGGTCGTGACTCAAAGGAAATGTTTGAGTTAACGATCCGGCACCCGGCCAGGGGATTAAGGGGAGCGTTGAACGCTCCCCTGTCCCGGCCGGGGTCGGTTCGGAGATGCAGCGTGATCGACACCGTGGTGGTGCTGGGTCTGGGGATCGGGTTCGGGCTGGCGGCCGTGGCCGGGGCGCGGGCGGTAGCATTCCGGATCGGGTTCGTGGACCGGCCGGACGGGCGGCGCAAACTCCAGACGCGGCCGGTGGCGGTGGCCGGCGGGGTCGGGGTGCTGGTCGCGGTTGTCGCGGCGCTGGCGGTCAGCGCGGCCGTGGTGCCCGAGGTCGGCCGCATCCTCGGGGGCGAGCCGGCCCGGACGGTCACGCTGCTGACGGCGGCGCTGATGATCGCCGCCGTCGGGTTGCTCGACGACCTGACCAACATGCGCGCCCGGTACAAGCTCGCCGGGCAACTCGCCGCCATCCTGCCGCTGATCCTCTTCGGCGGGTTCCGCATCGAACTGGTCAGCGTCCTGGGCGTGTCGGTGCCGCTGGGCTACCTGTCCGTCCCTGTCACCATCTTCTGGTTCCTGGCCGCCATCAACGCGCTGAACCTGCTCGACGGGATGGACGGGCTGCTCGGCACCGTCGGGCTGATCATCCTGGCGGCCCTGGCGTGGATGGCGTTCGCCGCCGGCCACCCGTACACCGGCTGGGTGGCGGTGGCGCTGGTCGGCAGCCTGGTCGGGTTCCTGCGCTACAACCTGCCGCCGGCCACGGTGTATCTCGGCGACTGCGGCAGTATGCTCATCGGCCTGGCGGTCGGGGCGCTGGCCCTGGAGGCGAGCCTGAAGGGGCCGGCGGTGGCGATCGTGGCCCCGGCGGCGCTGCTGGTGTTGCCGATCCTCGACACGACCGCGGCGATCGTCCGGCGGAAGCTGACCGGCCGGGGGCTGGCGGTGTCCGACCGCGGCCACCTGCACCACATGATGCTCCGCCGCGGGCTGACCCGCGGCCGGGTGCTGGCGGTGGTGGCGGCCCTCGGGGCGGTGGCGGCCGGCGGCGCCCTGGCCGGGACGTTCCTGCAGAACGACCTGTTCGCCGCTCTGTCCGCGGTGGTGGTGGTGCTGATCCTGCTGGTGAGCGGGCTGTTCGGCTCCGCGGAGGTGCGGCTCATCAAGGAGCGGGCGACGGCGGTCTACCGGGCGGCTCTGCGTGGCGGCCGGCACGTCGAGCTATCGGTCCGGCTCCAGGGGACCGGCGACTGGGCCGAGGTGTGGCGGCGGCTGGTGGCGCAGGCCGACGACCTCGAGCTAAGCTCGGTCCGGCTGGACGTCAACGCGCCGGCCTGGCACGAGGGGTTCCACGGCCGCTGGGACCGCAAGTCGCAGGCGGGCGACCCGCTCGGGGCGTGGCGGCTGGAGTTGCCGGTGTTCGGCCACGGGCAGCTCATCGGCCGGCTCAGCGTGGCCGGCGAGCGGACCGACGACGCCCCGGTGGCCGACCAGTTCGCCCGGCTGGCCCGGACCGTCGCGGCCGTCGAGCTGGCCGCCGGCCTGACCCTGACCCCGCCGCCGGTCCCGGTTCGGACCGCGGTGGACGACGGCACCCGCACGACCCGCACCCTGGAGACGGCCGCGCACCCGCTCACCGCCTCGTCCTGAGGCGGCGTGCCCCGGCCGACACGACCGGCACGGGTTTCCGGGCCAGTCCGGGTGCATTAACCATTCGCCCCGGTCTCCTCTTGGCGCCGCCCGGTTGGGTGGTCAAATGGCAGGATACGATTCCCAGGCCGCGCCCCGTACTTGACGTACCCGGTCTCCGAGCCGATCCCTCGCGATCAACCTCTGCGCACTGACCCCGGACGAGGAACTCCCGTGGCCGACGACCGCACCCCCGACCTCGACCTCCCGCCGGACCTCGACGCCCCGACCGCCGGCCCCAGCCCCCTCCAGGTGGTCGCCCGCCGCTGGCCGCTGCTGGCCGTCGGGCTGGTCGCCGGCGCCGTCATCGGCGTGCTCATCCATCTCGCCTCGACCCCGATCTACCAGTCCGGCGCCCAGTTGCTGGTGATCAAGAAGCGGGAGACCCTGTCGGCGTCGGACGCCCGATCGGCGGTGGTCGAGGACTACGTGGCCGCCCAGATGACCCTGATCAAGTCGGAGAAGATCCGCCGGGCCGCTGTTAAGGAGCTGCGGCCGGCCCGGCTCAACCTGCCGCTGCCCGCCGACGACCTGGCCGCCGCCGAGATGATCCGGGGCGGGCTGGCCACCGCCCGGGACAAGGACACGACCTCGGCCAACCAGATCGGCAGCGGCGTCGTCAACCTGTC
>DASSAT010000533.1:0-3678 GCA_035699305.1 Fimbriiglobus sp.
GAACCCCGAGCGGTAGCGAGGGGGTGGGGCGCACAGACCGCCTGTGCGCTCCACCCCCTCGCTACCGCTCCGGGTTCGCCAGTCTTGCTCCCCCGCCGAACCCACTGTAGCGTAGAGGGAACGCCTTTCTCCCCGGAGTACCGTCCGTCATGTCCGTCGCGCCGGACCGGGTCTGCGTGGTCGTCGGCCGCACCCGGCACAAGATGATCCAGGTCGAGGTCCAGGAAGCGGTCAAGCGCGGCAGCCAGTTCGTCGAGCTGCGGCTCGACTTCCTCGCCAAGGCCGTGGACTTCCGGCGGCTCTTGCCGTTCAAGCACTGCGCCTGGATGGCCACCATCCGCCGCCCGGTGGACGGCGGCCGCTGGCCCGCCTCCGAGGACGAGCGGCAGATCGTGCTGCGCCAGGTCATCGCCAACCAGCAGTTCGAGTGGGTGGACCTGGAGACCGACATCGCCAACGACATCCGCCGGTTCGGGTCGGTCAAGCGCGTCATCAGTTACCACAACCGGACCGAGACGCCGGACGACCTGGACGACATCTACGAGCGGATGCTCCGGCAGGACGGCGACGTGTACAAGATCGCGGTCATGGCCCAGAAGGTCGAGGACAACCTGCGGGTGTTGGAGATTCAAAAACGGGCGAAGCGGCCGACGATCGCGTTCTGCATGGGGGACATCGGCTTCCCAAGCCGGTTCCTGGCACTGAAGTACGGGGCGCCGTGGGTCTACGCCGCGTTCAACAAGGAGCGCGGCGTCGCCCCGGGGATGCCGTCGGTCGAGGAGTTCCGCACCACCTACCCGGTCCGGTCGATCGACGCCGACACGGAGGTATACGGCCTGCTCGGCGACCCGGTCGGGCACAGCTACGGCCCGGTGCTGCACAACCACCTGTTCGGTCGGTTCAAGCGGAACGCCATCTACCTGCCGTTCCGGGTGCCCCGGGGGGAGCTGCCGGCGGCCCTCAAGACGTTCAACGCGGTGCCGGTCGGCGGGTACAGCGTGACCATCCCGCACAAGGAGGAGGTGGTCGCGCTGGCGAAGGACCACGACCTGACGGTGCGGATCACCCAGGCGGCGAACACCCTGGTCCGCAGGCCGGACGGGGCGTTCTCCGCGTCGAACACCGACTACACGGCGGCCATCGACTCGCTGGAGGCGCACCTGGCCGAGCGGTCGGCGAAGGGGCCGCCGGTCGAGCTGCACAACCAGTTCATCCTGATCCTCGGGGCCGGCGGGGCGGCCCGGGCCATCGCCCACGCCCTGCACTCCAAGCGGGCGCACCTGATCGTCGCCGCCCGCACCTACGACCGGGCGGCCAAGCTGTCCGCCGAGGTCCAGTGCAAGGTGGTGGACTGGCAGGGGCGGCACGGCGTCATGCCGTGCGACGTGGTCATCAACTGCACCCCGGTCGGGATGCACCCGAACGTGGACGAGTCGCCGCTGCACCCGAGCTTCCTCAAGCCGGGGCTGACGATCTTCGACACCGTGTACACGCCGGAGAACACCCTGCTGATCCGGGAGGCGCGGACGCGCGGCTGCCACGTCATCACCGGGGTGGACATGTTCGTCCGGCAGGCGGCCCGACAGTTCGAGCTGTTCACGGGGGTGTCGCCGCCGATCGAGAAGATGCGCGAGCTGCTCCGCAAGGCCATGTCGCCGCTGACCCGCGCCCTCGAAGAGGAGGCCGAGGAGCAGCGGTCGGAGACGGCCGAAGGCGCCCCGTGACCACCCGACTTTCTCCCCTCTCGCCTTGCCTATAGGAGAGGGGTCGTCAGACAGAAGAGGAGAGGGGGAGAAGAGGAGAGGGGGAGACGAAGACAGCGGTTTTTCTCTCCCCCTCTCCCCCTCTCCCCCTCTTCTACGAGTAAGGCGAATGGGGGTAAGCCCACTACGATCCGACATGCCCCCCCCGCCTCGCCTGTTCCTGGTCGGCTACCGCGGCACCGGCAAGTCCACCGTCGGCCCGCTGCTTGCTACCGTGCTACGATGGCAGTTCCTCGACGCCGACGACCGCATCGAAGCCGCCGCCGGCAAGTCCATCGCCGACATCTTCGCCGCTGAGGGCGAGGCCGGGTTCCGCGACTGGGAGTCGGCCGTCCTCGCCGAATTGTGCCGGCAGGACCGCCGGGTGATCGCCACCGGCGGCGGAGTGGTACTGCGGCCGGCGAACCGCGAGTTGCTGTCCACCGCCGGCTACGTCGCCTGGCTCACCGCTTCGCCGAAGGCGGTCTGGCAGCGCATGCAGTCCGATCCGACCACGGCCGCCCGCCGGCCGAACCTGACCACCGGCGGACACGCCGAGGTGGCGAACCTGATGGCCGCCCGCGAGTCTCTCTACCGGCAGACAGCCCACGGCACCTTCCCGACCGAGGGGCGGTCGCCGGGGGACGTGGCCGCCGCTATCCTGGCGGCATGGGAGGCAACAGCCGATCCCTCCTCGTCGCCATTGCCCCCGGGATGAGCCTCCCCGTCATGTTATGGTGGTATCACATCCCGACGGTACTCTGGTGCGCCTGGGTGTTCCTCGCCGGGCTGATGGTCGGCAGCTTCCTCAACGTGCTCATCGCCCGGCTGCCGTATGAGAAGAGCGTCGTCTGGCCCGGGTCGCGCTGCGGCACCTGCTACCGACCGATCCGGCTGCTGGACAACACGCCGATCCTCGGCTACTTGCGGCTCCGCGGCCGGTGCCGGTTCTGCAAGGCGTCGTTCTCGTCGCGCTACCTGTGGGTGGAGTTGGGCACCGCGCTGGCGTTCGTCGCGCTGTTCCTGATCGAGATCGTCGCGCAGGCGGAGGGGGGGCCGGGCTGGCTGCGGCCGTGGCACACCGCCCCGGGGCTGCGGTATTCGTACATGGGGTCGAACACCACCGCCGGGCCGCCGATCGCCGCCTGGGTGTACTTCGCCGCCCATGCGTGCCTCCTGGCGCTCCTGATCGCGGCCGCGGTGATCGACGCCGAGCACAAGATCATCCCGACGCAAATCACCTACCCCGGCACGGTGATCGGGCTACTTTGTGCGGTCGTGCTGCCGTGGCCGTGGCCGACCGACCCGGCCGCGGCGGCGAACATCCCGCCGCTGGCCTGGGTGCTCGAAGGCGGGCAGCGCATCCCGACGGGGGTAGTGCTGTGGCCGTTCGCCGGGCCGCCGCCGGACTGGGCGCCGCCGGGGAGCTGGCAACTCGGGCTGATGAACGGGCTGGTCGGGGCGGCGGTCGGCACGTTCCTGGTGCGGGTGTTCAAGTTTCTCTTCGAGTGGGGCTTCGGCCAGGAGGCGCTGGGGCTGGGGGACGCGGACCTGCTGATGATGGTCGGGGCGTTCCTCGGCTGGCAGGTGGCGTTCCTGGGGTTCTTCGCCGGGGCGTTCGCGGCCCTGGCGCTGATGGTCCCAACCCTGCTCTGGAAGCTGATCCGCGGCAAGGGCGCCGGTAGCGAACTACCGTTCGGCCCGGGGCTGGCGGTCGGTGTGGTGCTGGTCTGGTTCGGCTGGCCGGCGCTGGGCACGGTGCGGCAAATCCTGTTCGAACCGATCCTGACTGGGGCGGTGGTCGGGATCATGTGCGTGGGACTACTGGCCGCGGGGGCGCTGCTGCGACGAAAGTGATCTACCGGGAGCGCGGGAAGACTCTTCCTCCCTCCCCCCTTGGGGGGGGAGGGCCGGGGTGGGGGGTGAGAGAGCGTCA
>DASSAT010000534.1:0-3903 GCA_035699305.1 Fimbriiglobus sp.
GGCCGCCGGTCCGACCGGGTGGCGATGCACGACGACAGCAGCCGCGCCTGCGAGTCGGTGAACCCGTCCTTGCGGAACTCCTCGGCCCACTCGGTGCCGACCGGCGGCGGCGCCTTCGGGTCGCGCTTCAAGAGCTGATACCAGATGACGCCCAGGGCGTGCACGTCGTCGCGCGGGTCGGGCGCCTCCCGCTTGGCCATCTGCGGGCAGGCGTACAGCGGGGTGTGCGCGCCGCGCAGCTCCAGCCGGTGCTGCTCGCCGCGCGGGGTGCCGCCGCGGCCCAGCTCCATCGACCGCGCCGCGGCGATCTGCCCCCACCCGTAGTCCGTCACCCAGATGGTGAACTTCCCGCCCTCGGTCGGGTGCAGCAGGACGTTGGAGGGCTTGAGGTCGCGGTGGACCAGCCCCTTCGAGTGCGCCAGCCCGACGATCTCGGCCAACCGCTTGACGAGTTTGAGCGCCGCCTCCGGCTTGGCCGCGTCGAACCGCCACTTCCACTCGTACATCAGGCCGGTCAGCTCGTACCCGGAGACGTACCGGTACTCCAGGGCCGGCGGGTCGGTCTCCAGGTAGACCGTCCGCAGCGGGACCACCCCGGACAGGTCGTTGATCGCGAACACCTTCTGGAACAGGTCGGCCCCGGCGACGACCTGCTCGGCGGCGGTCGGGTCGGTGGCGAACTTGAGGGCCGCGGCGTGGTCCGGCTTGGCCTCGTCGGTGGCGACCCACACCTCGGAGCACTCGCCCATGCCGCGGAACTCGGTCAGGTCCCAGTTGTCCAGCCCGGCCGGTTCGGCCCCGGGGTGGAACCGGGCGGCCCGCGGCGGCAGAAAGACGAGCATGTCGTCGGGCTTGTAGAACGTCAGCCCGTCGGGGGCGCTGCGGCCGGTCGGGTCCGATGGCCGGCGGAGCACCTGGCGGACGGTGGCCGGCCACACCCGCAGGTACTCGACCATCCCCTCCTTCGACGGGATGGCGTGGACGCGGGAAAGCCCCTGGATGAGCTTCTCGACGCGGACGGCGTACTGCTCGGGGCCGAGGGCGGCGAGTTCGCCCAGCGCGTGCCGCAGGTCGTCGGTGGGGAGTTCCTTGTGGGCGTAGTCGAGCACCGCGCGGGCGAGGTCGGGAAGGACGTCGCCGATGCGGCCCTCGCCGTGGAGGGGCTTGCGGGCCTTCTCGCAGAGGGCCAGCCCGAGGCACTCGAGGAGAGCCTGGACGCGGGGCATGAGAGGGGCCTCCGGGACCGCCGCGCGCAGCGGGGAGCGGGATGAGCCGGGTACGATTGTACGCCCGTACCCAGCGCCGCCGCAACGTGGAGTTGCCCGCGCCCCTGGGACCGCGGCCGTCCCGGCCGCTCTTGCCGGACCGGTCAGTAGCCTCTGATGACGGCCCAGCACCCCCGACCCGCGGAGCAAGAGCGGCCGGAACGGCCGCGGTCCCAGGACAAAGTGGACCACACGGGCGAACCCCCGGTCTTGCAGCTGCGCTTCCCGGCATCACCTGGCTATCATGACGGCTATCCCACCCCAGGGGGTCCACCCATGCCCCGTTGCCGCTGCGTCCTTCTCGCCGTACTCGCCACGTCGTTCACCGCCACCCGGGCCGACCCGCTCCTCACCGACGCCGAGGCCGCCACGATCCTGAAGGCCGTTCGCCCGGCTGCGGGGGAGGACGCCTACGCCCGGGTGCCGTGGCTCACCTCACTGTGGGAGGCCCGCAAGAAGGCGGCTGCGGAAGGCAAGCCGATCCTGCTCTGGGAGATGGACGGCCACCCGCTGGGGTGCGGGTGAAACAACGTGATCGCGGGCCGTGCGTCCGCTTTCTCCGACCGCGACGTGCTTACGATGGCCCGGGAGGACTTCGTGGCCGTCACCGCCGACGACTGGTATCAGCGCCGCCGCCAGGACGCCGAGGGGGAGTTCTTCCGCGAGGTGGCGAACCAGGGGCCGCGCAAGGACGGCGGCACCCGCCAGGGCATCTACGTGCTGACCGCCGACGGCGAGCTGCTCTCGTACAAGAACGCCGGTCAACTCGCCGATGTCACCCGCGAGGAGTTGAAGCGGGCGCTCGGCAAGTTCCGCAAGCTGCCGGCCGACCGCCGCGAGCCGGGGGCGGTCGCGGTCGGCGACCCCGGCAAACTTGATGTGAACTACACGCGCACCCCGCCGCCGGGCGGGCTGGTGGTGCGGGTCCACGCTCGCATCCTCGACCGCAAGGACGGCGAGCTGTGCAAGGGCACCTGCAAGACGCTCGGCGGCGACAAGGCTAGCCGCGACTTCCTCTGGCTGACCCGCGACGAGGTCCGCTCGCTGGCCCCGGCGAAGGCCGAAGTGGGCTTCACCTCCGACGTGTCGGCGAAGGTCCGCGACCGCATCCTGATGTTCCACCTGGTAGACAACACCCGCGGTGAGCCGAACTTCTGGACCGTGGAAGACGTCCGCCGGGCGCGGATGACGCTGACCGTCACCAAGGTGTCATCCGCCGGGATCGTGCTGCGCCTGGCCGGCGACGCGCTGCTGGCGACCGACGCGGACCCGGCGAAGGCGGACTGCGGCTACGAGGTCCGGCTGCGGGGCGAGCTCCGCTACCTGCCCGGGAAGCAGACGTTCGACCGGTTCGACGTGGCGGCGGTCGGCGAGCACTGGGGCGAGGGGACGTACACCCGCGGGGCGAGGCCGGGGCGGACGCTGCTGGGGGTGGCGTTCGGCCCGGTGGCCGGGGACGCGCCCGCGGACCGGGTGCCGCCGCAGGCGGCGCGGGAGGTGGGGCGATACTTCGGGAAGTATTGACCTCTGATACGGTTCCCGACCTCGTTCCCACGCAGAGCGTGGGAACGAGGGAAGAGGGAAGTCATTTGGGAATGCGGACCTTGATGACCGGCATCTCGTTGCCCCCGGTCGGCTCGATGGTGAATTTGAACGGAGACGCCTCGCGGCTGGCGTACTTGCCACAGAGGAGGTCCTTCGGCGGCGGGCCGAACGGCGACTTCTTCGGCTCGTACCAGCAGACCGTCACCACGTACTGCCCGGCCGGGGCGCCGTCCCCGGCCATGTAGGTGGTCAAGTGGTACACCCCGTCGGCGTCGGCCGTGCCGACCGCCGCTTCGACGTTGCCGCCCGGCGGGCTGACCGGGTGGAACATCACCAGCGCCCCCGCGGCCGGCTTCCCCTTCTCGTCCACCACCTTGCCGTGAACGGGGTAGACCGTCACCTTCCCGTCGCCGCAGGACGACAGCACCGCGGCCAGGGCGGCCACCGCGCAGACGCCCGCGGACCGGACGAGTCGCGTTCGCATCGGCGGCCCTCCGGTCAGTTGTCCTGCACCACTTCGCCACCGTTGTACGTCACCTGGGCGGCGAGGGTGCGGATGTTGGCCGACGCGGTGACGAACCGGACCGACCCGTCGGCCATCAGCACGTTCGCCCCGCCGGAGTGGAAGCTGTACAGGCCGAAGTCGTTCGAGCAGTTGACCCCGCAGTTGCCGGGCGTGGTCGTGCCGTCGCCGCTGGAGCCGTAGAGTTGCGACCCGCCGCTGGTGGCGTCGGCCCAGCCGCCCATGCCGCCGGCGAACCCGCTGAGCTGCTGACCCGTAGCCCGGCCGGCCCGGTAGAGCTGGTCCTTGCCGGCGACCTCGGCCATCAGGATCGTGTTGGAGGTGCCGTCCGGGAGCAGCACCGACCGCCGCTGGTCGGCCGCCAGCGCCCCTTCGAGGGCGGGGCCGGTCGTTGACAGCGCCAGGAACGTCGCCAGCTGCTGGCTGACCCCGGCCAGCGGGGTGTAGTCGGCCGGGTACGCCTGCCAGGTGGTCGGCGGGAACGGCGGGAAGTTGAACGTGTAGGTGTACGGGCCGGTCCGGGCCGGAGCGGACGGGCACAGGAACGTCTTGATCGGGGTGTTCGACACC
>DASSAT010000535.1:0-10178 GCA_035699305.1 Fimbriiglobus sp.
CCGGGGGTCGCCCCGGCGGGCGTAGTAGTCGGCCAGGGCGGCGTGGCTCGGACGGTGGGCCGGGTCCTGCGCCAGCGCCTTGAGGAACCACCCGGCCGCCACGTCCGGCGAACCCAGGACCAGGTAGAGCCGGCCCACCTCATACTGCCGGGCCGCGCTGGTCGGCTCCTGATCGGCCGCCTGGGTCGCGGCTTCCAAGGCTCGCTGGGCGTCGCGGAGTTCGATGAACCGCCGTTCGTACCGATCCGCCTCGACCGTCTGGCCGGCGCGGCGGAGCACCTGGGCGAGCTGATAGCAGACCCCCTGCGGGTCGGCGCCGCCGGCCTCCGCCACCCGCAGCCAGCGGATCGCCTCCTCGTCGCGCCCGGCCTCCGCCTCGATCGACCCGAGCAGCAGGGCCGCCCCCGGGTCGCGGGGGTGATCGGCGAGCACCCCCTGGGCCGCCTCCCGGGCGCCCGCCAGGTCGCCCCGGCCGTAGCGGCACAGGGCCATGCCGAGCCGGGCACCCGCGTGGCCCGGGTCGATAGCGAGATATCGACCGAGGTACGACTCGGCCTCGGCGTAGTCGGCCCGGTGCGCCAGGGCGACCTGCCCGACCCCGAGCAGCGCCCGCGGCTGGTCGGGCCGCAGTTCCAGCACCCGCAGGTAGTCGGCCCGGGCCTGGTCGTACTTGCGGAACCGCTCCAGCACCTCAGCCTGCCACAGCCGCGGCGGCCAGTCGTCCGGGTAGCTCGTCAGCCAGAGGTGAAGCCAGTACGCGGCCCGGTCCCAGTTCTGAATCGCCACGTCGCCGCGGTACAGGGTCTCCAGAAGGACGCGGTCCGGGTTGGCGTCCCCCACCATCGCCAGCAGGTCGTCGGTCGATCGCTGCCGCACGCCCGACCGTTGCAGGTCGATCAGGAAGGTCTCCCGGCCGACGGCGTCCGGGTCCCACCCGAGCCGCCGGGCCTCGGCCAGTTGCTTGCCGGCGTCGTCGAACTTGCCGTCGCGGCGGAGCGTTCGGGCCAACAGGAAATGGGCGTCAGCGTTGTCCGGGCGGTCGGCCAGGTAGTCTCGCAGGTGCCCGGCCGCGGCCGGCAGGTCGAGCCGGTCGAGTGCCTGATCGGCCAGCGCCCGGTTCCGCTCGACCGCCCGGTCGTGGCGGACGGAGAGCGCCACGCCCGCCGCCGCCAGGACCAGCGCCGCTGCGCCCAGGCGGACGCTGCGCCGTCGGAGGAATGGTCGGGGGCTTGGCTTCCGGATCCCCACCGGCCACCTCCGGTTCATCGGCCCGGCCCGGCCACCGGCTCCGGGTACGGCCGGGGCTGGTCCTCGCCCTCGTGGAGGACGACGTAGCGGTCGTGGCCGAGGGCGGTGCCGTCCCAGGTCTGCTCCCGCCCGGAGGGCCATCGGACCGCCAGCCGGTAGCTCGCGCTCGGGGTCAGGGCGAACACCACCCGCGGGTCGTTGCTCGACAGGTAGCTGCCGCCACCTTTGACCGCCTGCACCTGCCGCCGGTCCCCCTGGGTCAGGGTGAGCACCGCCCCGACCGGGTCTCGCGGCGCCTTGCCCACCAGGGCGATGCCGACCCAGCGGGTCTGGGCTTCGAAGGTGTTGCGGAGGAGCGCGACCGGCTCGTTCGTGTGACTGACCACCAGGTCGATCCTGCCGTCGTTATCGAGGTCGCCGAAAGCCGCCCCGCGGCCCAGGTGCGGGACGCGGAAGTAGTCGCCCCCCGCCGCCGAGACGTTCACGAACCGGACCCGGCCCGACAGGTCGCCCGGCTTGCGGGCGTTGTGCAGGAGTATTGCGTCCTGGTCCCGCGCCCCGGACGCCGGGCGGCGGAGGACGTGGCCGTTGGCGATGAACAGGTCCGGCTCGCCGTCGCGGTCGAAGTCGAGGAACCCGGTGCCGAACCCGACGAACCGCCGGCCGATGGCGGCGACCCCGGCGGCCCGGCTGGAGTAGACGAACCGGTCGGCCCCGCGGTTGAGGTACAGGGCGTGCTCCTCGCCATCGAAGTTGGTCACGAACACCGACGGCCGGCCGGACCCGTCGCAGTCGGCCGCGTCCACGCCCATGCTGCCGCCCGGCCGCCCGGCCTCGTCGCCGGCGACCCCGGCCCGTAGGGCGCGTTCTTCGAACCCGGCCGGGCCGCGGTTCAGGTAGAGGAAGTTCTCCATCTGGTCGTTGGCGACGTAGATGTCGGCCCGGCCGTCGCCGTCCAGGTCCGTCAACAGTACGCCCAACCCCGGCCCGGGCTTGATGCCGGCCCCGGTCTGGAGCGCGAACCCCTTGCCGGCTTGATTCAGATACAGGGCGTGGGGCAGGGGGGTGAAGCGGCGGGGCGAGCAGACGTCGGGCTTCTTGTCCGGCGCCTCACAGGTCGGGTGGTTGCGGAACGACCAATCGACGTAGTGGGCGACGTACAGGTCCGGCCAGCCGTCGCCGTTGAGGTCGGCCCACCCGGCGCTGGTGCTCCAGTGCAGGGGGCCGGGGTCGGCCAGTCCGGCCGTGGCGGTGACGTCTCGGAACGTCCCGCGCTCGTTGTGGTAGAGCGCCAGCCGGCCGTACCCGGTGACCAGGAGGTCCGGCCACCCGTCGTTGTCGTAGTCGCCGGCCGCGGCCCCGTGGCTGTAGAGCGGCCCCTCGGCGGGCAGCCCGGCCTCCGCGGTCACGTCCCGGAACTTCCACCCGCCGAGGTTCTTGAACAGCCGGTTCGGGTGGCCCTTGATCGTTCTCTTGTCGCGGCCATCGAAGTACCCGCCGCCGGGCAGGAAGATATCGAGCCGGCCGTCGCGGTCGTAGTCGATCAGCGCGACCCCGCCGCCGAGCGATTCGAGGATCGTGTACTGGTCCGCCTCCTCGCCGTTGCGGTAGGTGAACGCCAGCCCGGACGCGGCGGTCACGTCCGCGAAGACCGGACCGCGCACGGACGAGGACTCGGCGGTCGCCACGGGGACCGGTGGGGCGGAAGGGGCGGCCGTCCGCTGACACGAGGCCAAGCCGAGCAGGGCGAGGGCCGCGCCGACCACTGGTCGCGTGAAGAATGCGGCGAACGACCTCACCCGGCTCAGGCTCATGATGGACAAAAATCGCGGGCGGTTGCGGGGCCAGCTGACACCGACAGGCTACCACACCCGCCATCCCGTCACCAGTCGCCCGGCCGACCGGGAATGTCAACGGGCGCGGGGCGTGCGGTTCGGCTTGAATCGCCGGTCCTCGGACTCGACAATGGCCGCAACTTCCCCCAACTGACATCGCGCCCGCGGTTCGAGGTTGCCCATGATCGTCGGCGTGCCCCGGGAGATCAAGTCCGACGAGTACCGCGTCGCCATGACCCCCAACGGCGTCGAGGAGTTGACCCGGGCCGGGCACAAGGTCCTCGTCGAGGCCGGGGCCGGCGTCGGCAGCGGCATCACCGACGAGATGTACGCGGCCCACGGTGCCGAGACCGTCGGCTCGACGGCGGACGTGTGGAAGCGGGCGGACCTGATCGTCAAGGTGAAGGAGCCGCTGCCCGACGAGTGGCCGCACATGCGCGCCGGGCAGACGGTGTTCACCTACTTCCACTTCGCCGCCGATGAGGCGCTGACCCGGGCGGTGATGAAGAGCGGGATCACCGCGATCGCCTACGAGACGATCCGCGACGCGAAGGGCGGACTGCCGCTCCTGACGCCGATGAGCGAGGTCGCCGGGCGGATGAGCATTCAAGAGGGGGCGAAGTACCTGGAGCGGCCCTACGATGGCCGCGGCATCCTGCTGGCCGGGGTGCCGGGGGTGGCCCCGGCGACGGTGGCGGTGATCGGCGCCGGGGTGGTCGGGGCGAACGCCGCCCGAGTGGCCGCCGGGCTGGGGGCGAACGTCTTCATCCTCGATGTCAACCTCGACCGGCTACGCTACCTCGACGAGGTGATGCCCAGGAACGTGACCACGCTGTTCAGCAACCGGCACAACATCCTGGACACGATCCAGTGGGCGGACCTGATAATCGGGGCGGTGCTGATCCCCGGGGCGAAGGCGCCGCACCTGATCCGCCGCGAGGACTTGAAACGAATGCCGCAACGGGCGGTGGTCATCGACGTGGCCATCGACCAGGGCGGGTGCCTGGAGACGAGCAAGCCGACGACGCACGCGAAGCCGACGTACATCGTGGACGACATTGTGCATTACTGCGTGACCAACATGCCCGGGGCCGTCGGCCGAACCAGCACCTACGCCCTGACCAACGTGACGCTGCCGTACGCGCTGCAGCTGGCGACCAAGGGCATCGAGAAGGCGATCGCGGACAACCCCGGGCTAGCCGCGGGGGTGAACGTCAAGGCCGGCAAGGTGACGAACGCCGCCGTGGCCGAGACGTTCGGCCTGGAACTGCACCCGGCGGCGTGACACAAAGAAGAACGAACCACAGAGTCACAGAGGGCACAGAGTTAAGACACACAGAGGAAGACAGAAAGAGAGTTTGAAGACAGAAGAGAGAGCGTCACCCGACCAGTTACCCACAACCCTGCCTTTCTCTCTGTGTTTCTTCCCTCTGTGTCCTCTGTGACTCTGTGGTTCGTTCCGGGTTTCCTTCCATGCCCCTGCCCGAAGGCGTCCGACCGTTCACCGTCTCGGGGCTGACCACCGCGGTCAAGCTCCGGCTGGAGGAGCACTTCCCCGAGGTGTGGGTCGCCGGCGAGGTGACCAACCTCGTCCGGGCCGCGTCCGGGCACGTCTACTTCACCCTCAAGGACAGCAAGGCCACCCTCCGGTGCGTGATGTTCCGCGGGTTCGCCCTGCGGCTGAAGTTCGACCTGCGCGACGGGATGGAAGTCACCGCCCGCGGCGGCCTGAGCGTCTACGAGCAGCGCGGCGAGTACCAACTCTACGCCCAGGAGCTTCAGCCCAAGGGGGTCGGCGCCGCCGAGTTGGCTCTGCGGCAGCTGAAGGAGAAGCTGCTCAAGAAGGGCTACTTCGACCCGAAGCGCAAGCGGAAGCTGCCGAAGTACCCGCGCCGCGTGGCGCTGATCGCCAGCCCCACCGGGGCGGCCGTCCGCGACATGCTGGAAATCCTCACCACCCGCTGGCCGATCGCCGACGTGGTCTTCCGCCCCAGCCGGGTGCAGGGCGAGGGCGCCGCCGAGGACGTGGCCGCGGCAGTGCGGCAGCTCAACCACCTGCACAAGCTGAACCTGCTGCCGCTCAGCGCGATCGTCATCGGCCGCGGTGGCGGCAGCTCGGAAGACCTGGCCGCGTTCAACGAGGAATGCGTCGCCGACGCCGTCTTCGAGTCGGCGGTGCCGGTCGTCTCCGCCGTCGGCCACGAGATCGACGTGAGCGTCGCCGACCTGGTTGCGGATTATCGGGCGCTCACCCCGTCGCAGGCGATCACGGCCCTGTGCCCCGACCGCCGCGAGCTGATGGACGGACTGATCGACACCGCCGACCGGCTCCGCGAGGCGGTCGAACACCGCGTCGAACTCGCCCGGCAGCGCGTGGACCAACTCGCCGACCGGCCGGCCCTCCGCCGGCCGCTGGAACGAATCCGCGACCTGGAGCAGCGGCTCGACGACACCGCGGCGAGACTCCTGCGCGGCGTCAAGCTCCGCATCCAGCGCAACACCGACAAGGTCGCCGCCCTCGCGGGCCAGCTGGAGGGCCTCAGCCCCTTGAACGTCCTCAAGCGCGGCTATAGTCTGACGCGGACCGCCGATGGTGTAAACTTGATCAGAGACGCGGCCGAGGTGACAATCGGGGACCGGATCATCACCCGACTGGCCGCCGGAGAGGTCGTCAGCCGGGTGGAACAGGTGACGCCCCAGGCACGGACGCCCGAGGAGTGAGCGATGACCGCACCCGACCAGACCCCGCAACCGCCGCCCCGGTTCGAGCAGGCGCTCAACGAACTGGAGCGCATCCTCCGCGACCTGGAGGACGGCACCACGTCCCTGGAAGACTCCCTCGCCCGCTACGAGCGCGGCGTCGGCCTGCTGAGGCAGTGCTACGCCCAACTCCAGGGTGCCGAGCAGAAGATTCGCCAACTGTCCGGGCTGACCGAGGACGGCAAGCCGGACCTCAAGCCCTTCGACCACACCGCTGCTGTCGAGAAGGCCCGGCCCCCCGCTCGCCGGGCCAGGCCCGACAACGGCGAACCGCTGTACTGACTGAATGTAGTCCGCTCGCTCCGCGAGCGGATGTCGAAGACCGCTCGCGGAGCGAGCGGACTACATTGGGCTTTCCCGTCGTCACTTTGCGATGTAAAGTATATGCCGTCGGGGCGGGACATCCGCCCCCCGAGCCGCTATTAATAGGCCATCGTGCCGGACCGTCCGGCAACCGGGGGGCGACCCGTTTTGTCCGGCTCGATCTGGGACCACCTGGAACCGCGCCGTCGGGCCGTCGAGGACGCCCTGGCGGCCGCCGTCGCCGACCGCGACTGGCCGCCGCCGCTGCGGGAGGCGATGGCTTACAGTCTGCTGGCCCCGGGCAAGCGGCTGCGGCCACTGCTGACGCTGCTGGCCTGTGAGGCGATGGGGGCCGGGTTCCGGCAGGCGGTTCCGGCCTGCTGCGCGGTCGAGTTGGTCCACACGTACTCGCTCATCCACGATGACCTGCCGGCAATGGACGACGACGACCTACGCCGCGGCCTGCCGACCTGCCACAAGAAGTTCGGCGAGGCGCTGGCGATCCTGGCTGGCGACGCCCTGCTGACGCTGGCGTTCGAGGTGTTAGCGACGGGTTACGAACCGAAGACCGCCGCGGTTAGTAGTGCGGAGTTGGCCGCCGCCGCCGGGGCCGCCGGCATGGTCGGCGGGCAGGTACTCGATCTGACAAGCCCGTCGATGGCCATCGACGGGCTTGAGGACATCCACCGCCGTAAGACCGGCGCCCTGTTCCGCGCCGCCCTGCGGCTCGGAGTGTACGCGGCCCGGGAGACCACCGGCGACGAAGGCCCGCACGTCCTGGAGGTCATCGACCGTTACGCCGCCGCGTTCGGGCTGGCGTTCCAGGTCACCGACGACCTGCTCGACGCGGAAGGCACCGACGACAAGGCTGGCAAGCGCGTCGGGAAGGACGCCGCCCGTGGTAAACTGACCTACCCCGGCCTGCTCGGGGTCGAGGCCAGCCGGCGGAAGGCGATGGAACTCGGGCAGGAAGCCGTGACGGCGGCTGGGCGGCTCGGGCCGGGTGGACAGCCGCTCGCGGACCTGGCCCGGTACGTCGTGAACCGCGACCGCTGACCTCACGAAGAGGGACCGACGATGGCCGACATCCTCCCGGGGATCAAAAGCCCCGCGGACTTGCATACGCTGACCGACGACCAACTCCTCCAGCTCGCCCAGGAGGTCCGCGACGAGCTGGTCCAGGTGCTCACCGCCCGACCGGCACACTTCGCATCCAACCTCGGCGTCGTCGAGCTGTGCCTGGCGCTGCACCTGACCTTCGACTTCTCGAAGGACCGGCTTATCTGGGACACCGGCCACCAGATCTACCCGCACAAGCTCGTCACCGGCCGGTACGGCAAGTTCCGCTCGATCCGCAGCCGCGGCGGGCTGATGGGCTTCCCCAACCCGGCCGAGTCCCCTTACGACCTGTTCATGACCGGCCACGCCGGGGCCAGCGTCTCGACGATCAGCGGGCTGAAGGCCGGCGACGAACTGGTCGGCCAGGCCGACCGCAAGGCGGTCGCGGTGATCGGCGACGGGGCACTGCCGTCGGGCATCGTGTTCGAGGCGTTCAACAACATCGCCGGGCTGCACCAGGACGTGCTGGTCATCCTCAACGACAACGAGATGGGCATCTGCCCGCGAACCGGCGGTCTGGCGAAGTACCTCGACAAGTGTCGGATGACCGGCCTGTACCAGGGCGGCAAGCGGACCCTCAACCAAATCCTCGGCCAGGTGCCCTTCGGCGACACCGCGCGCTGGAGCCTGGAGCACCTGCGCGACGCCCTGAAGGCGTACTTCAAGGACGGGATGCTGTTCGAGGAGTTCGGGTTCCGCTACTTCGGCCCGGTGGACGGCCACGACCTCGCCGGCCTGCGGAAAATCCTCAAGGACTTGAAGGGGCAGTCCGGGCCGGTGCTGCTGCATGTCTTCACCACCAAGGGGTACGGCGTCCCGCAGGCGGCCGAGGACCCGGTGACGTACCATAGCCCGCCGGTCTTCGAGCAACTCGGTCCGGAGCGGCGGATCGTCAGCATGAAGAAGGGCGGGTCGAAGGGGTACACCGACGCCGCCACCGCCGCCATCCGGCAGGCGCTGCTCGACGACCCGACGGTCGCGGTCCTGACCGCCGCCATGTGCCAGGGGAACAAGCTCGAAAAAATCCGCGACGAGTTCCCCAAGCAGTTCTTCGACACCGGCATCTGCGAGTCGCACGCGGTCGCCTTCGCCGCCGGGATGGCCAAGGCCGGCGCACGGCCGATCGTGGACATTTACTCCACCTTCCTGCAACGCGCCTTCGACCAGATCTTTCAGGAGGTGTGCCTGCAAAACCTGCCGGTCGTCTTCGCGCTGGACCGCGCCGGGCTGGCCGGCCCGGACGGGCCGACGCACCACGGCGTCTTCGACGTGCCGTACCTGCGGCTGTTCCCGAACATGGTCAGCATGGCCCCCGGCGACGAGTTGGACGTGGCGCCGATGCTGCGCTTCGCGCTGGCCCATGATGGGCCGATCTCGCTGCGCTACCCGAAGGCCAACCTCGACCTACTCGACCGCGCCGGCGACCCGGTCCCGGTCGAGTTGGGCAAGGCCGAGCTGATCGACTGGGGCGAGGACGGGTGCTTCATCGCCTACGGCACACTGGTCAACACCTGCGTCGCGGCCGCGAAGAAACTCCGTGAGGACGGGCTGCACGTCGGCGTCATCAACGCCCGGTTCGTCAAGCCGCTGGACAAGGAGTTGATCCTGCGGGCGGTCGAGACGCTGCCGCTGGTCGTGACGGTTGAGGAGGGGACGCTGGAGGGCGGGTTCGGGTCGGCGGTGCTGGAGGCGGCGAGCGCGGCCGGGCTGGACGCGCGGAACGTCGTCCGTCGCGGTGTCCCAGATCGGTTCATCGAGCACGGCGACCGGGCCGAGTTGCTCGCCGAGATCGGGTTGGACGCGGCCGGCCTGGTCAAGACGGTGCGGCGATTTCGGGAAGTCACCGGGGAGCGGGGCAGCCTGAGCGAGGTCGGCGTCGGCTGACCCTGCGGACCACGCCCGCGGTGACAGCCAGCGCGGCGAACGCCAGCAGCCCGGCCGGCTCGGGGACCGGGACCACCGTCACCTGGAACCCACTGCCGGCCATCGCCGCGTTCAAGCCCGTGATATACTCCGGCACGAACGTACTCGCCGAGAAGTCCCCTGGTTGTGGGTCGTTGGTTGATCGGCTCACCCCGTAGTGGACGCCGGCCAGCGCCAGGTCGCCGTCGGCCCGCACGAACGCTGGGCCGCCCGAGTCGCCGCCGATCAGGTACATCTCGCCCGGGACGCCGGCCGCCCAGTCGTAAGTCATCACCCGCGTCTGGTCCGGGTCGCTGGGGTTGTTGAACGACTCCAGACTCACCCCGTTGATGACGTTGGTGCCGAGGTGCGGGCTGGGCGCGTAGGCGGGGTTCTGGCCGTAGGCGAGCATCGGCAGTCCGACCGCCTGCGCCGCTGTCACCCCCGCCACGCCGATGTAGCGGATGCCGTCGGCAGCCGGGATCGCCGCGGACAGGGTGCCCAGCAGCAGGTCCGACGGCTGGGTCTGGCCGGGGGTGGTGAGCCGAGTGGTGCTCATCACGGTGTAGGTCTTCACCTGGCCGGCGGCGTTGACGAACTGGACCTGCCCGCCGGGGAACCCGACGTGGTTGGCCCCGAGGATGTGCCGCGGGGAGATCAGGGTGACGGCGAACTTCGGGTCGCCCGCCAGCCAGCCGACACCACTGAGGTCGATCCCCGCGGCGACGAACGCCGAGGAGCTGTTCGGGACCGGGGCGGTCGGGAACCCGGAGGCGAAGCGGTCGTAGGTGTCGTGGCTGGCCTGACTTGCCGGGTCGTAGCCGGCGATCACCCCGGCCGGGGCCGGAGCGGCCAGCGCGAGCAAGAGCGCAACGGCGAGCAGGTGACGGCACATCGGAAGCCCCTCGGGGCGGTATATCGGGCGGCGGTCGCGGGCTGCAAGAGCGGTGCCGCGAACCCGGCGACCGGGGCGGGAGTCTGTGATGTAGTCGGCACACTACGTGTGCCGTT
>DASSAT010000536.1:0-5244 GCA_035699305.1 Fimbriiglobus sp.
ACCCTAACCCTCCCCCCCAAGGGGGGAGGGAACCAAGACTCACCCGCCGCCGGTTCCTGACCGCCTGCGCCGCCGGCACGGTCGCTGCGGCTGCCGGGCTTTCGGCCCGCGCCCCGAAGCGCAAGGCGCTCGTCGCCATCAGCCTCGACCTGGAGATGTCCGCCGAGTACCCGAAGCGCGGCATGACCGAGTGGAACTACCGCAAGGGCGACCTCGACGCGGACACCAAGCGCTACGCCGTCGCGGCCGCCAAGGTCGCCAAGGACCGCGGCGGGATGATCCACTTCTTCGCTCTGGGCCGGACGCTGGAGCAGGCGGACGTCGGCTGGCTAAAAGACCTCGCCGCGGCCGGGCACCCGATCGGCAACCACACCTACGACCACGTCAACGTGAAGGCAACCAAGCCGGACGATGTGCAGTTCCGCTTCCGCCGCGCCCCGTGGCTGATCCGCGGCCGGCCCGTCGCCGAGGTGATCGCCGACAACATCGCCACGACCACGCTGGCTCTCAAGGAGCGCTGCGGCATCACACCCCAGGGGTTCCGCACCCCCGGCGGGTTCCACGACGGCCTCCGCGACCGGCCGGATATTCAAAAGATGCTCCTCGGTCAGGGGTTCACCTGGGTCAGTTCGCTGTACCCGGCGCACAAGTCCGGCACCCCCGGCCGGCCGCCCGACGACGACGTGTACGCCGACATCCTGCGGGCGCAGGCCGCGGCGCAGCCGTTCGTGTACCCGTCCGGGCTGGTCGAGGTGCCGATGAACCCGATCAGCGACGTGACCGCGTTCCGCGCCCACCGGTGGAAGCGGGACTGGTTCCTCAAGGCGGTGCGCCTCGCGGTGGAACACGCGATCCAGACGGGGACGGTGTTCGACTTCCTGGCGCACCCGTCCTGCCTGGTGGTGGAGGACCCGACGTTCGAGACGGTGAAGCTGATCTGTGAGCTGGCCCGGGCCGCGGGCGAGAAGGCGACGATCGCCGACCTGGGGACGATCGCCGCCCGCGGCCGTGACGGCCCGTGAGCAACGGGCCGAGTGCCCTGACCGGCGGTCAGAGTTCGAACTTCACCTTCAGCTGGAACAGCTCCTCGGTCGGCCCGCCGAAGTGCTGCTTCCCCTCGCCGGTCGCCGACACCGACAGCCCCGGCACCGACTTCGGCCGGTAGTCCAGCGACCCGCCGACCGACCCGGTCTTCTGACCGTCGGGCGTCTGGGCCAACCCGCCGAGGATGTTCACGCTCAGCCCCTGCGTCCCGCCGATGCCGGTGTACCCCAGCCCCACCCCCAGCGAGTAGTACGGGGCCGGCGACCCGTCCGGCGACGGGACGGCGTACCCGCCGGCCCCCTTGGCGTCGAACTTCCACCCCTTGCCCAACTGGACCACGACATGCCCGGTGCCGCCCGCCGCGGTCAGCTTGCCGTTCTCCATCGTTACGCTTACCTCCAGCGTCGCCTGCACCCGCTCCCACTTGGCGGTGGCGAACGCCTGCACCCCGACGATCCGCTTGGACGGGACGAACGTGATCTTGTTCGCCCCCACCTCCAGGGTGCCCATCGGCTTGAACCGTAGCTGCTTCTCGGCCAGCTTGGTCAGCGGGCTGGCCAGGTCGTCCCCCCACCAGGTGGCGTACATCGCCCCGGCCCCGGCCAGCCCGACCCCCGCCGCCACCACGTAGACGTACCACTTGTCCTTGTGCTCCTCCACCCACACCCCCACCGGCGACTTCTCGAACGAGCACTGGAGCTTGTCCAGCTGGGCCTTGAGCTGCTTGAACTGCGCCCCGCTGGTGATCGCCCGGACGAGTTCGTCCTTGCCCGCCGCCAGGGCCGCCTCGCCGACCTTCTTGACCACCTTCGTGCCGTCCGCCGGGGTCAGGGCGGCGGCCTTCTTCTGCTCCTCCAGCAGCCGGGCCGCCTCCTGCCGGAGGGCTTCCTCGATGGCCTTGGCCACCTTGTCGCTCTTGAGGACGGCGACCAGCCGCTCCGGGCTGCGGGCCAGCTCGGCGTCGAACAGCTCGAACGCCATCACCAGCGTTTCCTGGGCCACGTCCATCACGTCGCCGCCGGCCTTGCACTCGCCCGCCATGGGAGTCCTCCTGCGGTGGGACGGCTGGAATGTAGTCCGCTCGCTCCGCGAGCGGTCTTCGCCGATCCGCTCGCGGAGCGAGCGGACTACATTCAAACCGCAACGGACCAATCGTTGAACTGTTCCCAGACTGTTATACCTGGGGCCGAGTGACCCGATACACGGTAAAGTGCGGCCCGCCCGTCACCGGTGCGACGTGACGCCGACCTGCCTACACATCGCCAACAGCGGGCAGATCGAACATTTCGGCCGCACCCCGGTGCAGATGTGCTTGCCGAACGGCACCAACAGCGCGTTGATCTCCACCCAGTACGCCTTCGGCAGCGTCTCCTGGAGCGCCGCCATCGTCTTCTCCGGCGTCGTCTCGCGGACGAGGCCCCAGCGGTTGGTGACCCGGTGGACGTGCACGTCCACCCCGATTACCGGCTTGCCGCAGGCGATGCCGACCGCCAGGTTGGCGCACTTCGGCCCGACCCCGCGGAACGTCTGCAACACCTCCTCATCGCAGGGCAGCACGCCGTCGTAGTCGTCCACCGTGGCCCGCGCGATCTCGCGGATGGTCGCGGCCTTCGGCTCGTGGAAGGTGCAGTCGCGGATCAGGGCGTCGATCCGCTCGACCGGCAGGGCGGCGACCGCCGCCGGGGTGCGGGCCGCCGCGAACAGCCGGCGGGCGACCGGCAGGGTGGTCTCGTCCCGGGTGCGGATCGAGATGACGCAGGCGACGAGTAACTCGAACACCGAGTCGTGCCCCTCGGCCGCAAGCTCGAACAGGGCCGCCCGGGGGAACGGACGGACCGCCTCCCGCAAGAGCAGGATCGCCGTCTCGACGTCGAACGGCTTCTTCGCGGCTGTCATGTCGTCTGCCCCGCGAGGTTCCCCCGCGAAGGATGTTAGTCGCGGGCCACGGCTTGGGCGACCATCTTTCTCGTTCCCACGCTCCGCGTGGGAACGAGGAGATGTCGTGTGCCCCGCGAGGGTTTCCTGCGAAGGATGTTAGTCGCGGGCCACGGCTTGGGCGGGGTGCAGTAATTGATTGTGGTGGGCGGCCTGTTTTTGTCGCCCCAACGGGGCGTCCGGCAATAGCCAGGGGTGAAACCCCTGGTCCCCTGACCCTATCCCACGTAACCCCGAAGGGGTGACCCTGGCCAACGGGTCACCCCTTCGGGGTTACGGTGGATTGATGCCGACAATACCAGGGGTTTCACCCCTGGCTATTGCCGGACGCCCCGTTGGGGCGACAAAACACCTCATTCCGTTACTGCACCCGCTTGGGCGCGTCCGATAATTTCGCGCTTGCGTCCGCCGGGTGCACGCGGTACTTTTCCCTACTCACCACCAATCACCGGCAGGTGCCCGATGGACGGCGAAGAGTTCTTCGACCGGCTGTATAGCCAGTTCTGTCTCCACTTCCCGTGCTACGCGCTGCGCAGCCCGGGCGGGAAGGGGTTCGCCGACGAATCGGCGTCCGACGGGACGCGGGCGGTGGTGCTGTTGACCGACGGCGACCTGGTGGAGCGGTATCACCGCGCCCGCGGCCTGGAGAAGCACCTGCCGGTGGTGCTGGCGGACGTCGGGTCGCTGGCGCGGTTCCTGCGGCGGCTGCCGGCGGCGGTGACGCACGTCACCTTCGACCCGTCGCCGCGGTTCCACCGCCGCTACCCGGTGGACGTGATCCGCGACTGCCTCGGCCTCGCCGCCACCGACGTCTAAAGCCGTTTCGGCCTCCTTGTAGCGGCTGTTGCTCAGTTGAAAACCTCGTCGCCGTGTGGCTCTGTCTTCAGCCCGAAGGGCTGGGAGTTCTCAGCCCAGGGCGCAGCCCTGGGGAGGAGGCTCCGGAGTCCCGAAGCCCTGAAAGGGCGGCACACGGCTACGTTGTCTCGCCCTTTCAGGGCTTGGCGCCGGTGGGGCCGCGTCCCCGGGGCGTTGCCCCGGGCTGAGGACTCCCAGCCCTTCGGGCTGAAGACAGGACCGTCACATCACGAGCACTTCAACGGAGCATGAAGGAGGGGCAGGGCTGAGATCGGATTGTCTGGAATCTGCTTCCAATAACGGATGGCCGAGGATACGATCCGCCCAAATGTGGTCGCGGAGGTCCGTCGCCTGTCGCCCGAAACTTCCGCCGCCCAACCACGCGAGGTCTACGCGAATGGCAGACCCAATCATCGATGTCGTCCGGTTCCATCGTGAGCACGACAAGCCCGCCAACCAGCAACCGCGGGGGCAACTCAACAGAGGGCAAGGGGTCCAGTCACTGGGGTACTTCCGCGGGGCCAATCTGGCGATCGGACAACTCGTCGTCGTCTACACCCGCAACGCGAAGAAGGTTTGGACCGGGTCGATCACTCAGAGGGTCGCGGATCGGTACTCGCCGGCGGAAGGCGATGCGTTCTTCTTCTCCGTCGTGATCCTCAAGAACGAGGCCGATCCGGATCAGGGTGAGGAGACGATCGCGGTCACCGTCACAGACCCGACGGACCCCTCCGACACGTCGAAGACCGCCCAACCGCAGCCGGACGTTCCGTGACCGTTATTCGGGCCGCCTTGGTTCGGTCGAAATCCTGGGGTGGATGTCTGGCGGGATTGGAGCCGCGGAGCGGCTCATTGCTCCTGTAGTATCCATAAGTTCAGAACGCCGGCTGTCAAGCCGGCCGCTGGGTCGGTAGTGCGTCAGTTTGGGAGGACGAGGCTCCTGCCGAGCAGAAGCCAAGTCACGGCAGGAGCCTCGCCCTCCCAAACTGAGACACCACCGGGAATTTGCTTGACTCGACGAACGCGACGCGATCTACTCAGCCAAGTAACCTTTACCCACTTCGCAAGCGGTTCATCCCCCGTGGAGACTTGCAGATGTACACGACGTTGAAGGCCGCTCTTGTCGTCGCTCTGTCGATCTCCACGAGCACCACGCACATGCCGCAGGCTCAGCAGAAGGTGCATGACAGTGCGCCTGCCAACGTAGACAGTGTACCTCACAACGAAATCACCGGCTTCCCCCCCGATCCTCAGGTAATCAGCGCGGCCATTGGCGATGTTTCCTATTTTGTCGTTTATGGCATCTTTGTTAATGTGAGCAACGCGTGGATAGAAGATCTGTCGGGTTTACTCCAGTTCGATTGCTCAGTATACTACTGGGATGAAGGAACGGTGGTGATCGAGGTGGTC
>DASSAT010000537.1:0-16056 GCA_035699305.1 Fimbriiglobus sp.
CAAGCGCCGATTGGGCGCGTCGGTCGCGGCTGTCAACTGGGTCAACCAGAAGACCGAAATCCTCCTGAAAGTTCTCACCCACAACATCATGCTCCTCGCACCACCGAGGATTTCTACTTAGCTCCCAGCGGGGAGAGGGGAGATCAGCCCGGCTTTTTCAGGTCGAGGAACACGACACACGACGGGTTGCCGACGGGGGTGTAGCGGCCGGTGAAGGCGAGGCCGCCGGTCTTGCCGTCCACCCGGAAGGCGGTGACGCTGTCCGCCCGCTGATTGCAGCAGTACAGGAACCGGCCGGTCGGGTCGAAGGCGAAGCTCCGCGGGTAGTCCCCGCGCGTCCACTCCTCGCCGACGAACTTCAGTTCGCCGCTGGCGCCGACGGCGAAGATACCGACGCTGTCGTGCAGCCGGTTGCCGACATACACGAACTTGCCGTCAGCCGAGACCAGGATTCCCGAGCAGAAGTTGCTGCCCGCGAACCCGGGCGGCAGGGTGGAGACCGTCTGCCGGGCGGTCAGCCGGCCGGTCGCGGCGGCGTAGTCGAAGAGCACGACGGTCGATCCCTCCTCCTGGACCGAGTAGAGCCACCGGCCGTTCGGGTGGAAGTGGAAGTGCCGCGGCCCGTCGCCGGGCGGCAGCGCCACCGCCGGCGGGTCGTTCGCCGTCAGCGTGCCCTTCGTCACGTCGAACTTCCAGACGAAGATCTTGTCCAGGCCCAGGTCCGTGTGCAGCACGAACCGGCCGGACGGGTCGGCCTGGATCATGTGCGCGTGCGTCCGGTCGTGACCGCTGACGGCGAAGCTGCCCTTCGGGGCGTTGGTCGCCTTGGTCGGGCCGACCTTGCCCTCGTCCCGCTTGACGTCGGCGGCGGCCCCCAGCCGGCCGTCGCCGAGGACCGGCAGCACCGCGACCGAGCCGCCGAAGTAGTTGGCTACCAGCACGAACTTCCCGGACGGGTGGAGGCTGATGTTCGTCGGGCCGGCGCCGCCGGACCGGACGGTGTTGAGCAGCTCCAGCCTGCCGTCGTCCCGGTTGACGGCGAAGGCGCTGACCGTCCCCTCCTTGTCCGCGCCCACCCGGTCGGTCTCGTTGGCGGAGTACAGGCGGGTGCCAGCGGCGTTGAAGGCCAGGTGGCTCGGGCTGGTGCCCATCTCGTGGACGCCGGCGGCCGACATCGCCCCGGTGGCGCGGTCCACCCGGAAGATGTGAATGCCGCGGCCGTTGCCGGGCGGGAGGTCCACCTGGGTCGCCGGTACGTCGCGGAGTGGGGCGCTGAACGTCCCGACGTAGGCCAGGAGTTGTCCGCCGCCGTCCGGCCGCGCCCGGGCCGGGCCGCCGAGGAGGGGCGCAGCCCCCGCGAGCGCGGCGGACGCCTTCAGGAACGAGCGGCGGGTGCTGTCGGGTGGGGTCATGGCGGAAGCGGTCCTCCTCTCGACCGTGGAACGTGCCCGCGGTATTACTTGGCCGACTTCGTGGCCTCCTCGATCTTGTGCGGCAGCACGTCGGGCACGATGCTCACCTGCGTCGTGAACTTGAGCGGCTCCTTCCCGCCGCAGTCGAACACCAGCTCCACGAAGAACGCCGTCCACCCCGACGCGGGCTTCGGGACCCGGGCGACGTAGACGCCGCCCTCGGCCGGGTCCAGGCGGGACTTCTTGTACGCCCGGCCGATGGTCACGAGCCGGAAGTCGCGGGCCTTGGGGTTCGTGGCCTGCCAGAGGTTCACCTCCGTCGGCTTGTCCTCCGTCTTGACGCGGATCGAGCTGTCCGCCGCCATCTTCCAGGAGAACTTGGGCATCGGCGTCTTGTTCAAGAATGCCCGGTAGAAGGCCAGGATGCTCTCCCGCGCGTCCGACCCGCGCAGAGAGTGGTCGGCGTTGGGCACGTAGCGGAGGTACTTCGGCCCGACGAGGTCGTCGAAGTAGAACTTCGACGAGTCCGGCGGGAAGTACTGATCGCCGCCGGCGTTGACCACGTACTTCGGCATGGTCAGCCGGTCGCGGTAGAAGTACGGGTCCTCGATCCGCATGAGGGCGGCGTACTCCGGCGTCCCGCTGCGTTCGAAGATCTTGTGGCGCGTGTAGTCGCCTACGGCGGGCGCCCAGAACCCGTACGCGCAGAAGTGGTTGATCGAGCAGGCCCGGACGTTCACCACGTCGATGACGATCGGGACGATTGCCACGACCCGCTTGTCCACCGCCCCGGTCAGCCAGGTCGTCCAGCCGCGCTTGGACCCGCCGGCGACCACGAAGGTCTTCACCCCCACCTTCCCGCCCTGGTCGCTGGCCATCAGGGCGGTCACGGTGTCCATCGCCCGCACGGCGCTCTTGACCATCGCCAGCCGCGGGATCCACAGCGGGTCGCCGGTGTCCATGTACTTGACCCAGCCGGCGGCCAACAGGTCGTCCTCGGAGCGGGGTTTGCCGTCGCCGTTGAGGATCAGCGGTTGGTTCGGGACCATTCTGAGTTCCGCGACGACCGAGTTCGTCGTCTTGGCCATCTCGACGCTCAACGGGCTGGCCGCGGTCGGGGCCGGGCTGCCGTTCCGCCCGCCGCCGATGTTGAGGAACGCCGTCGCGTGCTTGACCTCGTCCGGCTTGACGACGACCAGCCAGTGCTGCCAGACGGCGCGATCGACCTCGGGGACCGTGCGCCACGTCTGCGACTTCAGGTCCACGACGAAGGTGGTGCAACCGTCGCCGGGGATCGTCTTGACGACCTTCCACTCGTAGGCCGGGTCCGGCTTGGCGACGTACTCGTCCAGCGGCGTCTTCGGGCCGTTGACCGGATCGGCCCCGGCCGCGCACGCGGCGGCGCCCACGGCCGCCGACCAGACGATCACAAGCCGGCCAACGATGCGAAGCGTGCTCATGGCGAACACCCGAATGGGAATAGTGCGGACCGACGACCAGCGACGATGATACCCCCCGGGGACCGCGCCCAACAGGTGGTACTTCTCCAATTCCGGGCCGGCTACCTTTGTTAAAGCCGCTCCGTCTCCTGGGCGCGGAGCGCCTGCCGGCTCAGTGCTGCCACGCGATCGTTCAAGCGGGCGAAGCGCTCGTCCCGGGTGTGTCCGCGGACGTAGCGGGCATAGATCTGCTGGATGATGACGGCGATCTTGTACAGCCCGAAGCAGTAGTGGAAGAGCACGCCGGACACGTCGCGCCCGGTCCGGTCGGCGTATCGGGCGACCAACTCCTGCCGCGTGAGGCTGCCGGGCAAGGCGGTCGGCCCGGTCGCGTTCGCGTGCATCGGCTCCGGGTCGCCCGGTTCGACCCAGTAGCCCAGGGTCGTGCCGAGGTCCATCAGCGGGTCGCCGACCGTGGCCATCTCCCAGTCCAGCACGGCGACGATGCACGTCAGGTCCGCGGGGTCGAGTACGAGGTTGTCGTACTTGTAGTCGTTGTGGACGAGCGCGGCGCCCGACTCCGCTGGCGTGTGGTCGCTCAGCCACTGTGCGATCCGGTCCATCTCCGGCAGCGGGTCGGTCCGGGCGTTGGCGTAGCGGTTGATCCAGCCCGTCACCTGGCGCGTGACGTACCCTTCCGGCTTCCCCAGGTCGGCCAGGCCGGCCGCCTTGTAGTCCAGCGCGTGCAGGAGGGCCAGGTTGTCGATGAGCGCCGTGCTGAGTTGGCGTGCCGTCGGCGGGTCGATGCCCAGGCCGGGGCTGTCGGCGCGGCGCAGGATGACCCCCCGCCGGCGTTCCATGACGTAGAACGGGGCGCCGAGAACGCTGCCGTCCTCGCAGTAGAAGTACGGCCGGGGCGCGGTGGGAAAAACGGCACTCAGCCTGGACAGGACGCGGAACTCGCGCCCCATGTCGTGGGCCGTCTTCACCTGATTGCCGAACGGGGGCCGGCGGAGGACGAACTCCTGGTCCCCCCGGCGCAAGAGGTACGTGAGGTTGGAGTGGCCGTGGGGGAACTGCTCCACGGCGAGCGACCCCGGGGCGCCCGGCAAGTTCTGTCCCAGGTATGCCTCCAACGATGCGACAGGCAGTTCTTCCCCCGGACGCACGGGGGCGGCAGTGTCGAGATTGTGATTCATGTTGGTATCTCGGTGGGCTTCGTCACCAGTACGTCCAGAGGGCGGGATCCTCCAGGTGCGGAAGCGCGTTGAAGCTGTCGAGGGTGAAGCGGTCCTTCGTGAACACGAACTCGGTCAGCGAGCAGTTGCGCACGCGCCAGTTGACTTCCAGGGCCGCCCGGTCCGGGGCACCGAGCGCCAGCCGGACCGACGCGCCGATGACCCCGCCCGAGGTGAACAGCGCCACGCGCCGGCCGGATCGCTGACCCTCCGTGACGCGGCGCAGGCCGCGCTCGACGCGATCCCGGAACGCCGGGAACCCTTCCACCCCCGCAACCAGGCCCGGCGCCGTCGCCCAGTGCGTGGTCAGCGCCACGAACATCTTCCAGAAGCTGCGCGCGTGATCGGGGTCATTCTCATCTCGGCGGTAGCACGCCAGTAACTCCGCGAAGGCGGCGTCCCGGCACGCCAGGTCCGGGGCGACCGTGTGGAGGAGGCCGCCCAGGTCGTACTCGTCGAGTTCGGCCAGCACCACCGGGTCCGGCCAGGTTCGTCCGGCCTGAGTGCAGGCGGAGCCGACGATCTCCGCGGTGTGTCTCTGTCGCACCCTCGGTCCACAATAGACCTCATCGAAGTCGGTCCGCCGGCTTGCCCAGAACTCTCCCAGTAGTTGGGCCTGCTTCCGGCCCAGCGGCGAGAGTTCGTCGTAGTTGCTGGCGAAGAACGAGGCCTGGGCGTGGCGCACCAGCGTCAGCACACTCATCGACGCCCCTCCGCGTTCCTCCGCTAACTAGCTCTCACCAAATGGAGAAGTGATGTTAGTGTCCCGCCCGACGCCGAACGAAGGAAGCTCACCTACCGGCGGGGCTTCGGGGGAGCTACGACCGCTCAGTAACCTGTCGGGCCCCGCCGGTCAGGTGCCTCGACTAGTTCGGCGTGCGTGCGCTGCCGAGCCAGAAGCGATCCGTGAAGGCCGCGACAACGTGCTGCACCAAGTTGTAGAAGATGATCGGGACCATGACCGTCGGATAGTGTGCCAGTGATCCCGCCGCGACGACAAGCCCGGTGCCGTTGTTGGTCATGCCCAGCCCGAACATGAAAGATGCCCGTTGCGCGTAGTCCGCACCGGACGCCCACCCGATCCCGGCCCCCGCGACGAACCCGGCGCAGCACATGGCCAGCACGATCGCCAGCATGACGGCCAAGAAGTCCCAATCCGGCTGAGCCACGGCTTGGGGCAAGGCCACCGCCGCATTAGCATAGCAGAGGGCCAAAAGTACAGCACTGCTGCTGAGCTTGAGCGACGGGCGGATGCGGCCGAACGGCCCGTCGCCGAGAAGCACCCGTCCCGCGATGCCTAGCACGGACGGGAGCAGCACATACACTGTCAAGAACCCACTCACCTCACCGGCCGCGAGTTTGTGCAGCGCGTTGGCATATTCGCCGTGGGCCATCCACCCAACGGCGTGCAGGACGAGCGGGGTGGTGATCGGGCTGAGGCATGTTGAGAACACTACAAGCCCGATGCTGAGCGCGAGGTCGCCGTCGGCGTTTTGCACCCAAGCCGTGGAAGAACCGGCGACCGGCATGGACGCGATCAGCGCCAGCCCGACGAGAATCTCCTGAACCTCCCGCGGATTGTGCCACAACTGCATGGTGGTGGCCGTGCCGAGAACGAACGTTACGGGCAGGACAAGGTTGGCGATCACCCCGGCGGTAAGCACAGTCGGCCGGCGGGCTAGATGCCACAGCCGGCGGGTCTGAACCCCTAGGCCAGCGTTGAACAGGAGGAAGCCCAGGAGGACTGAGGGCAGCGACACATGCGGTTGGCCGGCCGGGAGTAACTTCCCGATGTCTACCGAGCGCAGCCAGAGGCCGGGTTGCGGCAGCACGGCGGCGAGGGCGTAGGAGCCGACCAGCAGCCAAAGCAAGTAGTGGTGGACAGCCCCCGCTAGTTTCCCCAGCCGGTTGCCCGATGTATCCACGCAAACGTCCTCCATCCGCGGCCTGACGCCAGATTGTTGCAGCGCTTATGGTCGCCGGTCGTCGGCAGCCGTGTCAATCGAGACATGTGCCGCCTGCGTTGGAACCGTGGCCACCGCGGCTGGCCCTCTGCGTGGCCGAACGACACAGTTCAGCAGCGGGGCCGGCCAGGGAGACTGCGCGCCTCGGAATACCGATATGCCGGCCCCGTCTGCTGCAACGCCTTGTTCGGCCTTGAAATCCTGAATGGCCCCGATGCCGTCAACCGCTACTTGTCCTTCTTCTCCCGCTTCCCCTCGATGTCGAATTCCTGCTTGTTGCCCCCGAACTCCGCTGCGCCTTTTCCTTCGAGCTTATCCCCGTCGATCTTCAGCTTGTACTCGACGGCGATCTCGTTACCCATGAACTTCCGCACGGCGGAAAACGTCAGAGTGCTGTCCTTCAGTTTCACGTCCTTGAGTTTCTCATCCTTCTGATCCGGCCAGTTCATCGTGCCGGCGAGCTTGTCTCCGTCCTTCTTGATCGTCACTTCGGCCGTCCGCTTCAGGTCGCCGATCTTGTACTCGCACTTCCACGTCCCGACCGGGTCTGCCTTGCCGTCCCGCGCGCCCGCTACGCCGCAGAGCCCGAGCGCCAACGCCATTGAGAGGACCGCCTTCATGATCGCCTCCGAGGAGTGGGGGAAGGGGAGCGATCTAACACAGACCGCCACCAGCCGCATCCCGGCCAGATTATCCCGAACTATGTCCTGGGACAACAGGCCGACCCCGACCGCAGGCCGGTTGCAAAGTCTGGAATGCCGGGTAATGTGTTGACACGCTGCGAGTTACTCACCCCGGCCCGGGCGATCGTCGCGGCCGGGCGCGACTACGTCCTGGCGGTCAAGGACAACCAGCCGGACCTGCATGAGACGTTCCGGACCGCCTTCGCCGGTGCCACCCCGGAGTCGGCCGACGCGACGGCGCGGGAAAAATCGCGGGGCGTCGGAGCGACAAAACACCTCATTCCGTTACTGCACCGCTGGCACGCCGTTGACCGAATATTCCGAATCTCTCAGCGAATCACCCCGGTACGACTTCGAACCGGACGGGAACCAGGGGAGGACCGAAGCGATGCGAAGGTCGAACCGGCTCGGACGTCTCCTTGCCGCGGCCCTCTTCTGCGCCGTCGCCTTCGCACCACCGGGGCGGGGCGCCGACCCGGCCGACTGGCCGACGTACAACCACGACCCGGCCGGCTGGCGGTTCAACCCCGCGGAAAAGACCCTCGGCCCCACCAACGTGGGGAGGCTCGTCGAGAAGTGGCGGTTCCCCGCGGCGGACTCCGGAGAAACGATCGGCGTCGTACACGCGACGCCGACGATCGTCGCCGGGGAGGTCTACTTCGGCACCGCCACGTTCCCCGCCTTCTACAAGCTCGGGCCGGACGGCAGTCTGCGCTGGGTCTACCGCCACCCAGCCCGGAAGGCCGTCCTGCCGCCGACCGACGGGGCGCCGGTCACGGACAAGCTCCGCGCCGCGGCCTCGGACGCGGGCATCTTCAGCTCCGCACTGGTCGCGGATGGGGCCGTCTACTTCGCGGACACGGGCGGCTGGATGTACTGCCTCGACGCGGCGACCGGCCGGGAGCGCTGGAAGATCGACACCCGCGCCAAGGAGTTCCCCGGCTCCCACTGGAACAACCTCCTGATGGCCTCACCGGTCCTGGCCGACGGCAAGGTGGTCTTCGGCGGCGGTACGCTCGAACAGCTCTTCGCCGGCACCAAGGGGTACGCCGGGTGTACCGGCCGCGGGTTCGTCGTGGCGCTCGACCCGAAGACCGGCAAGGTGGTCTGGAAGTACGACGTGGGGCCGCGGCCGGAGAAGCTCGACCCGCCGGTCGTGGTGGCGGACGACTGGGGCAGTCACGCCTTCGAGTCCGGGCCGGCGACGAGCAGCGTCTGGTCCACCCCGACCTACGACCCGGGGTCGAACGCGCTCTTCTTCGGCACCGACGTGAACACCGCCCCGCGGCGGCCGACGGCGGCGGACCCGAGCCTCGCCACGGGGGACTCGTGCGCGGTCGTGTGCCTGGACGCCGCCTCCGGCCGGCGGAAGTGGTGTACACAGCTCAACCCCGGCGACATGTGGACGAACTCGATGCGGGCCTACGACCCGAAGACCGGGTTGTACAAGGACGGCGCCGTTGGCGACTCCCCGAAGGTGCTCACCGTCGCGCTCGACGGCAAGCCGACCAAGGTCGTGGGGGCTGGCTGCAAGAACGGCGGGTTCTACCTCCTCCGGGCCGACGACGGGAAGCTCGTCCGGCACACGCCGGTCTACCACGGGAAGCCGACCCACCCGCCCGAGCCGCACGACCCGCGCGTACTGGCGCTGCCCAGCCCCGTCGGCGGGTTGCAGACCGGCTGTGCCACCGACGGCACCACGGTCTACACCAACGGCATCGACGCCGTCCGCCTGGCCACGCAGGCCAGCCCCGTCGCGCCGGGGCAGGTGCCGACCGGCGGCCGGGTGACGGCGACCTCGGCCGACCTGACGACCGAGCGGTGGCGGCACGAGCGGCCGACCATCCCCGAGATGGGCGGCACGCCCGGCAAGCCGATGTACCGCGACGTCGGCGACGTCGTCGCCTCCGGCATCGCGGTGGGGAACGGCGTGGTCTACTTCACCGCCGTCGGCAGCGGCAAACTCGTCGCCCTCGACGCGGGCACGGGCCGGGTGCTCAAGGAGATCGACCTCGGGCCGGTGTTCGCCGGGCCGTCCCTGTCGCGCGGCCGGGTGTACGTCGGCGGCGGCAACACGCTGTTCAGCCCCGGCGAGTACGAGTGCTTCTTCCCCAAGCGGTACACCGGCAGCGTCCGCTGCTTCGGGCTGCCTGACGACGACAGGGGTGACAAGCCCCGGGCGGGTGACAAGAAGCCGGACTTCAAAATCCCGGCCGACGTGACGTTCCGCGCCGCGGACATCCTGAGCGAGGGCACCCGCATGGCGGCGGAGGTGTTCGCGCCGAAGGACGCCAAGAGCGACAAGCTGCCCACGATCGTGATGAGCCACGGGTGGGGTGGCACGGCGGCGGCCCTGCGGCCGGACGCGATCCGGTTCGCCCGGGCCGGATATCTGGTCGTGGTCTTCGACTACCGCGGGTGGGGCAAGAGCGACTCGCGCCTCGTCGCCGTCGGCAGGCCGGAGAAGAAGGACGGCCAACTCGTCGCCGCGGTGAAGGAGGTCCGCGAGGTCGTTGACCCGATCGACCAGACGACGGACATCCTCAACGCGATCAGTTGGGCGGCGGGCGAGAAACAGTGCGACACGGCTCGCATCGGGCTGTGGGGCTCCTCGTTCGCGGGGGGCCACGTCGTGTACGTCGCGGCCCGCGACCCGCGGGTGAAGGCGTTTGTCAGTCAGGTCGGCTCGATGGACGGGCGGTGGGTGCTCGGCCGGCAGATGCGGGCGTACACCTTCGGCCAGGGTACGGCCCGAGCGCGGGGTACGATCGGCTACCCGAAGCCGCTGGAGAAGTTCGGCTCGCTGACCGGGGCGCCGGTGATCGAGAAGTTCATCGGCTACGCCCCGATCGAGGACATCGGCCGGTGCAAGGACTGCGCGAAGCTGTTCATCATCGCCGAGAACGAGGAGCTGTTCGACAACAAGGAGCACGCGATCCTCGCCCACCGGCGGGCCACGGGCGTGAAGAAGTTGGTGACCATCAAGGGTATCAAGCACTACGGCATCTACAACGAGGCCCGCGACCAAGCGCAGAAGGAAGCCATCGCCTGGTTCGACGAGCACCTGAAGGCGGCCACGGCTGCGCCGAAAGGGGGCAAGTAGCCTGGCCCGTCGCTCGCGCTCCGGGCCGGTCCGTCAGGACAAGACCTGCCGCACGACCAACTCCCCGCCCGGCGACCAGTCGAATACGACCAGGTCCGCTGGATGTCCCGGCGCGATGGTCGGCACCGGCAGCCCGAGCAACTCCCGCGGCCGGGCGGTCGCCATGTCCACCGCGTCCGCCAGGCTCACCCCGGCCATGCGGATCACGTTGCCGACGCACACGTCGGTGAAGCACCCGGACCCCGCCAGGAACGGCGTCCCCGGGACAACGATCTTGCCGCCGGGGAGGACTTCGAGTTCCAGCCCCCAGTCGTGGTAGCGGCCCGGCGGCAGCCCGGCGAGGCTGCCGGCGTCGCACGTCAAGAGCAGCCGCGCCGGCGTCTTGACGCGCGCCACACACTTGACCACGCTCGCCGGCAGGTGGTGCCCGTCGGCGATGACGCTCGCCCACAGCCGGTCGTCGGCGAGCTGTTCCCAGATGTAGTTCGGATGCCGCGGCAACACCGCGTGCGCGCCGTTGCCCAGGTGGGTGCTGGTCCGCGCCCCGGCGGCGACCGCGGCGCGGAGTTGCTCGCCGGTCGCCGCCGTGTGGCCAATCGCCACGACGACGCCCGAGGCGGTCAACTTCTCGATGAACGCGATGGCCCCCGGCCGCTCCGGGGCGAGCGTGACCATGCGGATGCGCCCGCCGGCCGCGTCCTGCCAGTGGCGGAACTCGTCCCAGTCCGGGTCGCGGACGTGCTCGCGCGGGTGCGCCCCGCGCGGCCCGTCCTCGGCCGACAGGTACGGTCCCTCCAGGTGGAACCCCGGGACGCGGTGGCTCAACTCCGCGTCGGCGGCCAGCGCGCGGGCCAGGGTGGCGAACCCGTGCCGCAGCGCCTCGAAGCCGCCGGTGATGAGCGTTGGGCAGTACGCGCCGATGCCGTGTCGGCGGCACTCGGCCGTGACCGCGTGGACCTGTTCGGCGGTCAGCGTTGGGGAGGTAAAGCCGATGCCGAGGCAGCCGTTGATCTGCACGTCGAAGAAGGCCGGCGCGACCCACTGCGTCGGGCCGCGGTCGGACGGCGCGATAGCGGTGATCCGGCCCGCGTCGGCAGTGACGGCGAGCGGTTGGCCGGTGGCGTAGTGTCGGGCGTGGAGGGTGGTCGGCATGGCCCCAGGTTATGCCGGTCAGGGGCCGGCGGGAAGCGGTTGCGGGGGGTTGACACCCATCCGGGGGGTGGATAGGTTACGGGAACGTTGGGGGTGTAGCTCAGCTGGGAGAGCGCTTGAATGGCATTCAAGAGGTCAGGGGTTCAAATCCCCTCACCTCCACTGACTTAAAGCCCAGATATTAAATCACTTCTGTGACCTGGGCGACTGCTCTGAAATGCCAGCAGGGCAGGGTATCGGGCAGGGAATCGAATCGTCGCTCAGCCCCATCGCCGTCAGGACGTGACTCGGGGCGTAGCTGGCCGACGTGCACACGGAACGAAGACGGGCCGCCCTCTCGGGCGGCCCGTCGCGTCGGTCAACTGGACCGGGTTACTTCGGCTCGCCGCCGACCACGGCCGGCTGCGGTTCGGCCGCGGGTGGGGCGGCGTCGCTGGTCTCGAAGACCAGTTTCTTGTCGCCGTCCACCTCGCCGACCTTCACCGTGAGTACGTCCTTGCCGGCGAACTCGCCGCGGAGCAGCGACTCGGACATCGCGTCCTCCAGGTGCTGCTCCACCGCCCGCCGCAGCGGCCGGGCCCCGTACTCGATGCTCGACCCCTTGTCGATCAGGAACTCCTTGGCCTCCTCGGTCATCACCAGCTTGAGCCCCTTGTCCACCAGCCGCTTGGCCACCTTCGACAGCTCCATCTCGACGATCTGCTTGAGGTCCGCCTTGGTCAGCTGGCGGAAGACGATCACGTCGTCGAGCCGGTTAAGGAACTCCGGCCGGAACACCTTGTCCATCTGCCCGCGCAGGCGGGTCTTCATCTCCATGTACCCGACCTCCTCGTTCTTCTTGAGGTGCCGGGTCAGCACGTTGCTGAGGTCGTCGGACTGGACGATGGTCTCGGCCCCGATGTTCGTGGTCATGATGATGATCGTGTTCTTGAAGTCGATCACCCGGCCCACGTTGTCGGTCAGCCGGCCCTCCTCCATGATCTGGAGCAGCATGTTCCAGACGTCCGGGTGGGCCTTCTCAATCTCGTCCAAAAGCACCACCGAGTACGGCTTGCGACGAATCTTCTCGGTGAGCTGGCCGCCCTCCTCGTACCCGATGTACCCCGGCGGCGCGCCGACCAGCCGGGAGACGTTGTGCTTCTCCATGTACTCGCTCATGTCCAGGGCGACGATCGCGTTCTCGTCGCCGAACATGAACTTGGCGATCGCCTTGGCCAGCAGCGTCTTCCCGACGCCGGTCGGCCCGGCGAAGATGAAGCTGCCGATCGGCCGCTTCGGATCCTTCAGCCCGGCCCGGCTCTTGCGGACCGCCTTGGCGATCGCCTTGATCGCCTCGTCCTGACTGACGACCGTGCCGTGTAGCTCCTCCTCCATCTTTAGGAGCCGACGGGTCTCGTCCTCGCCGACCTTCTTGAGCGGCACCCCGGTCATCTTGGAGACGACCTCGGCGATGACCTCGTCGTCCACGACGCCATCGGTCTCCTTGGCCTTCTCCCGCCACTCCTTGGTGACCGTCTCCTTCTTCTTCTTGAGCTTGTCCGCCTGGTCGCGTAGCGCCGCCGCCTTCTCGAAGTCCTGCTCGGCGACCGCCGACTCCTTCTCCTGGTTGAGCTTCTCGATCGACTCGTCGATGTCCTTGAGATCAGGCGGCCGGGTCATCGCCTTGAGCCGAATGCGGGCGCCGGCCTCGTCGATCACGTCGATCGCCTTGTCCGGCAGGCACCGGCCGGAGATGTACCGCTCGGAGAGATCGACCGCGGCCTTGAGGGCAGCGTCGGTGATCTGCACCCGGTGGTGCGCCTCGTACCGGTCGCGCAAGCCCTTGAGGATTTCGACCGCCTCCGGGTTCGACGGCGGGTTGACGATGATCTCCTGGAACCGGCGGGCGAGTGCCGCGTCCTTCTCGATGTACTTGCGGTACTCGTCCAGCGTGGTGGCGCCGATGCACTGGATCTCGCCGCGGGCCAGCGCCGGCTTGAGGACGTTGGAGGCGTCGATGGCCCCCTCGGCGCCGCCGGCCCCGACCAGGGTGTGCAGCTCGTCGATAAACAGGATCGTGTTCTTGGCCCGGCGAACCTCGTTCATCACCGCCTTGATCCGCTCCTCGAACTGGCCGCGGTACTTGGTGCCGGCGACCATCATCGCCAGGTCCAGCACCACCAGCCGCCGGTCGCGGAGCAACTCCGGGACGTTGCTGTCCACGATCAGTTGAGCCAGCCCCTCGACGATGGCGGTCTTACCGACCCCCGCCTCGCCGAGCAGGACCGGGTTGTTCTTGGTGCGGCGCGACAGCACCTGGATGACGCGCTCGATCTCGTTGGCCCGGCCGATGACCGGGTCGAGCTTCCCCTGCCGGGCCAGTTCGGTCAGGTCGCGGCCGAAGCTGTCCAGGGCGGGGGTCTTGGACTTCTGCCGGCCGGAGGAGGTGCGCTCGCCGCCGCCGCTGCCGCCACCGCCGGGTTCATTCTCGTTCGGCATCGGGTTGTGCCCCAGTAGGTTCAGCACTTCCTCGCGGACGTCTTCGAGCTTAAGCCCCAGGTTCATCAGGACCTGGGCGGCGACACCCTCCTGCTCGCGCAGCAGCCCCAGCAGGAGGTGCTCGGTGCCGACGTAGTTGTGGTTGAGGTTGCGAGCCTCCTCGATGGAGTACTCGATCACCTTCTTGGCCCGCGGGGTGTGCGGCAGGCGGCCCATGACCACCTGGTCCCCGCCGGCGCCCGGCTGGACGATGCGTTCGACTTCCAGCCGGATCTTGCGGAGGTCCACGTCCAGGTTCTTGAGCACGTTGGCCGCGACCCCGGACCCCTCCTTCACCAGCCCGAGCAGGATGTGCTCGGTGCCGATGTACTCGTGGTTGAACCGCTGCGCCTCCTGGTTGGCGAGCTGCATCACCTTCCGGGCGCGGTCCGTGAAGCGTTCGTACATCGAGACCGTCTCCGGCTGTAGTCGGTTCGCCCGGCCTGGGTCCGCCCGGGCGGTACGGGTCTGCGTTTGTGGTATCGGCCCCGACTGTCCTGAATCATCATATGCCTCGCGGGGTGTGCCATCCAACTCCGGCGGCCGTGGGCCGGGAGCGACGGGTCGGTGGGTGGCCCGCTGACGACGAGTTAGACGACAGCCGAGGGTTCAGGGGTGCCGAAATCTGAGGGATTCTAAGGGGGCGGTCCGGCGGAATCAAGCGCGGGGGTTACGCCGCGTTGGCGCCAGCCGCCGGGGTGTTCGGTTCCCGTACCACGTTGCCACCCCCGTCATTTTCGCGCCCGTCTGCTCCGGGGCGACCCCACGCGAATGCGAACGACTCCGGCCGCCACGGCGCGGCCGGCGGGTTACGGCCAGCGAGTCACCGAAAGACCTGAGATCCGCTGAAAGTGCTTGAGGTTATTGGTCACCAACGTGCCGCCGAGGGCGAGGGCATGTGCGGCGATCAACAAGTCCATCGCGCCGATCGCCCGGCCGGCCTGTTCCAGTTCGTGCCGCACGCGGCCGTAGTGCCGGGGGCAAGTCACGCCGTCGTAATCGAAGACCTCGAACGGCGTCAGGATCTTCCGAACGGCAGCGATCTCGGTGTCGTAGTCGCCGCTGTTGTACGCCCCGAACTCCAGCTCCGAAACCGTGATGGCCGAGAGCCCGACGACGTCGCCGTCCGCATGGGCCTCTCGGCAGCGGGCGACCAGGGCCGTCGCCCGGTCGCGGCGGGCGCGCTGCCGGGGCGGCGCCTTGAGACCGCGCAGCATGAAGATCACCGTATCGCTGTCGAGGACGTAAAGCACGGCGGTCAGCCCCGGGATTCCAGCTTCGGCTGCACGCGGCCGCCGGCCAGGAACTTGTCGGACAGCTGCTCGACCCCTTCGAAGAAGACGTCCCAGGGGTCCTTGGTGATCACGACGAACCCCTCGGCGGTTCGCTTGAGGCGGACCTCATCCGTCTCGACGCGAAACTCCTTCGGGAGCCGGATCGCCTGGCTGCGACCCGTCCGAAACACCTTGCCGACCGCCATGAGCGATCTCCGCGACTGGTTGATATCTACCACATGGTATCCACCACCCACTGCGACTGGCAAGGGCCTGGCCCATTTCGGCGGCAAGGAGTTATGAACGGAAAGCCCTGCGTACGCGAATGACCTTGGCCGCCGCGATTCTGCTCGCGGTCGGCGCCCTGTTCGGCTGCCTGGACACGACCGGCTGACAAGGTGCCGGCGAACCTCCAGGTATAGTCCGGGGTCTTAGCTTGATCTGTTCGAGACGTTCCGCACGACCTTCGGCGGCGAGGCGGACGAGGTCACGGCCGATGAGTTGGCCGAGGCGGAACGGCTCGTGGCGGAGAAGTACTTCGGGTTAGCCGCCGTGAAGCGGCCGGCGATGGAACCGTTAGATTTGGACCGGGCTTCCGCGTGTGCGGGTCAAAGCGAATTTGCGGTCGCCCGATGCGAATGCTGGTTTAGGTCTCGTGTTACCGAACAGCCTACAGGTATGGAGCGAGTTAATTTAGAAGTTTGTAGCTCAGCCTGGGCAGGGTATGTCGCCCTCTCACCACCTCGCGGTAGCTCCCTCTCGCGAGCCTCAACCATGGGCGACGGGCCAGCATCCCGTCACCGCTGCCTTGTGGCGAGTGTTCTGCGGTAACGCGGCGACTGTCTTGGCGGAACTACCCCCGGATCGGTACGCGACCGTTATCACGTCACCGCCGTACTACTGGCTACGCGACTACGGGGTTTCCTCTCAACTCGGTCGGGAACCGACGATCGATCAATACGTTCGGGCGGTGGCCGATGTCATGGATCAGGTGCGGCGGGTGCTCCACTCGAAGGGGCTGCTCTTCTTAAACCTCGGCGACACTTACTACTCGGGGAAGGGCCGTCCCCAAGGTCGTGATCGGAAACACCCCGGCCGACGCCAGCGCAAGCTACGGGCGGTGGACGCCAGCGGCCTAGTGCATTTTCAGGCGGATAGTTGTGTAAGGGGTTCCAGGTGTTCGCAGCCGTAGTAGTCGCACACGCGGGTTCGGACCTCATGGGCCGCGAGCAGACGCTCCGGTTCAACGATGGCCCGCTTGCCGTGGGCCCACT
>DASSAT010000538.1:0-2882 GCA_035699305.1 Fimbriiglobus sp.
ACGAACCCTCGTAGGGGCCGCCCTCCGTGGCGGCCCTTGCTTACTCGTCGGTCAGCCCCGGGTAGTTGCGCATCACCAGGTGGCTGTTGATCTTCTGCACCAGGTCCAGGGCGACGCTGACGACGATCAGCAGCCCCGTCCCGCCGTAGAACGACGCGACCTGGTACGGCACGTCCATCTCGGTCGAAATGATGGTCGGGATCACCGCGATGATCGCCAGGAACGCCGCCCCGACGTAGGTGATCCGCATCAGCACTCGCTCCAGGTAGTCGGCCGTGGACCGGCCCGGCCGGTAGCCCGGGATGAAGCTGCCGTAGTCCTTGAGGTTGTCGGCGATCTCCTTCGGGTTGAAGGTGATGGCCACCCAGAAGTAGCAGAACACATAGATCAGGGCGATGTACAGGATGTTGTACACCCACCCGCTGCTCCGCTGGAAGATGTTGCCCAGGTTGGCCGCCCACGTCGCCTCCGGGTTGAGGCTGGCGATCATGTTGAACAGGAACATCGGCAGCAGCAAGAGCGTGCTGGCGAAGATGACCGGCATCACCCCCGCGGCGTTGACCTTCATCGGCAGGAACTGGCGGGTGCCGCCGAACGTCCGCCGGCCGCGGACATGCCGGGCCGATTGGGTCGGAATCCGCCGCGTCGCCTTGGTGATGGCGATCACGCCCACCACAACCGCGACGAACAGGACCACCAGCACGATCAGCCGGTCCAGGCTGATGTCGCCGGTCTCGCTGCCCAAGGTGCGGATCGACTCCTTGAGGTGGGTCGTCCCCGGCTCGAACAGCAACATGCTGGTCGCCTGCGGGATGCGGGCGATGATCCCGGCCATGATGAGCAGCGAGATGCCGTTGCCGATTCCGTACTCGTCGATCTGCTCGCCGATCCACATCAGGAAGACGCAGCCGGTGGTCAGGATCGTCACCGCCGAGAAGACGAAGAAGTAGTACCACGCCCCCTGGTCGTACCCGGCAATGGCCAGCCCCATCCCGCTGGCGGCCTCCGGCCGCATCAACCACTGCACCACCATCAACCCCTGGACGGCGCAGATCGGGACGGTCAGGTAGCGGGTGTACTCGTTGATCTTCTTACGGCCGGACTCCCCCTCCTTGCGGAGCCGCTCCAGCGACGGCACCACCCCGCTGGAGAGCAGCTGCATGATGATCGACGCCGAGATGTACGGCATGATCCCCAGGGCGAAGATCGTTCCCTGGCTGAGGTTGCCGCCGGAGAACAGGCTGACGAACCCGAGCATCCGGCCGAGCGACCCACTGGCCGCCCGGCTCATCTTCTCGGCCAGCGCCGCCTGGTCGATCATCGGCAGCGGGACGTAGTACCCGATCCGGTAGACGGCCAGGAACAAGAGCGTGATGAATATCTTCCGCCGCAGCTCGGGGATCTTGAAGATGGTGACGAGCTGGGTGAACATGGGAAGTCCTTCCGTCGGGATCAGGTCGTCAAGGCGTTCACCACAAAGGCACAAAGATCACACAGAGACACACAAAGAAGAAAAGAAGCCCTGTCTTCCTTTGTGTTCCCTTCGTGTGATCTTTGTGCCTTTGTGGTGAACTCTTCCTACTTCGGCGTCTCAGCCGGCTTGTCCTTCTTCTTGCGCAGGCTGCGCTTGCCCTGGCCCATCTTGTTGCGGACCGGCTTCTTCGGCGGGGCGATCTCGTCGCAGGTGCCGCCGGCCGCCTCGATCTTCTTCCGCGCCCCGGCGGTGAAGTGGTCCGCCCGGACGGTCAGCTTCCTGGTCAGCTCGCCGTTGCCCAGCACCCGCAGCCCGTCCCAGGTGCCGTTGACCACCCGCTTGCCCTTGAGCGCGGTCAGGTCCACCGTGGCGTTGGCGTCGAACTTCTCCAGGTCGCCGACGTTGACCTCGGCGTACACCTTGGCCCAGGTGGCGTTGGAGAACCCGCGCTTCGGGAGCCGGCGGTGGATCGGCGTCTGGCCGCCGGTGAACAGCGCCCCGGGCTTGCCGGACCCGGCGCTGGCGTACTGGCCCTTGTGGCCGCGGCTGCCGGTCTTGCCGTGGCCGGAGCCGATGCCGCGGCCGACCCGCTTCTTGAGCTTGCGCTTCTGCACGCCGTCGGAGACAGTGGTGAGGTCCATTAGATCGCTACCCCCCGCAGCCGGGCCACCTCGTCGCGGGTCCGCAGTTGCGACAGCCCGTCGATGGTCGCCTTCACCAGGTTGATCGGGTTCGTGCTGCCGTGCGTCTTGGTCAGGATGTTCTGGATGCCGGCCGCCTGGAGCACCTCGCGGACGCCGGGGCCAGCCTTCACCCCGGTCCCCGGGCCAGCGGGAACCATGATGACCCGGCTGGCCCCGAACCGGCCGATGACCCGGTGCGGGATGGTCGAGCCTTTGAGCTGGACCTTCTTGACCCGGCGGGCGCTGGCCTCGCCCTCCTTGATCGCCTTCTCGACGGCCGGCGGCACCTCGTTGGCCTTGCCGTAGCCGAACGACACCTTGCCCTGCTTGTCGCCGACGACGACCAGGGCGTTGAAGCTGAACCGCCGGCCGCCCTTGACCACGCAGGCCGAGCGGCTGATGCGGACGACGTAATCGACCAGCGCCTGGTCGCGGGCGTCGCGGTCCCCCCGTTCTCGTGCCATGTCGTACCTCGGTTAACGGGACACCCGGTCCCGGTGTTCTCGCCGAATGTAGTCCGCTCGCTCCGCGAGCGGTCTTCGGAATCCGCTCGCTCCGCGAGCGGTCTTCGGAATCCGCTCGCTCCGCGAGCGGTCTTCGGAATCCACTCGCGGAGCGAGCGGTCTTCGGAATCCACTCGCTCCGCGAGCGGTCTTCGGAATCCGCTCGCGGAGCGAGCGGTCTTCGGAATCCACTCGCTCCGCGAGCGGACTACATTACGCCTT
>DASSAT010000539.1:0-5309 GCA_035699305.1 Fimbriiglobus sp.
TAAGTGACCGGATGAGCTAATCCCACCACCTCCCTCATCCGCCGAATTAGCGATGACCGCGCAGTTTTCCATAGTCAGGCCACCGCGGCTGAGCACGCCACCACCGTGACCAGAAACATCCCCGTTGACAATTGTAATGCCAGACATGTAAGCCGACCCTGTAGCTGCGATGTCAAAGACGCGGAAGCGGCCAGCCGTAGCATCCCTCCGGACCCAAATCTCCTCTGGATATGGCGACAATATACCTATGCTACTTGTGATTTCCAAAGTACTTCTTATCGAGATCGTCCAGGATGGATTTTCTGGATCAGACGGGTCTGTGAGGCCGAACAGGATTGTATCATCCCCTGCAAAGGCATTCGCCTCCTGGATCGCTGCCCGCAGGGTGCAATTCTGCATCTCGTCCCCAATGCTGGCGATCCCGTCACCTGGGTTCGAGTCGGGTTCGTCCCCCACCGTTGTGACGGTGAAATAGGCCGGCGTGAAGCGGTCCTCGAGAGCTTCGAGCCGGAGCCGCACAAACTGCCGCGTCCGGCTTCCGCTGCTCCGAAGCAAGCCACCGAAGGTGAAGTCGATCACGGCTTGTCCTCGCGCGGGTTCAACGAAGTGCTTTTACTCACGCATTGCTAATCCATCTGATTACCGGAGTCAACAAAAATCTGGCCAAACGAACGACCCTGCCGGATGAGACGGGTCGGGCCGGGCTAGCCGGCGAACTGCGACGGGCGGATCGGGTCCATCGGCGGTGGGGTCGGGCACCCGGCCCGCGGGCGCGGCGTCTGCTGGGTCGCGGAGGGGCTTGGCAACTCCAGCCGCGCGTCCAGCGCCCGCCGCACCGCCGACACCAGGTCCTGCGGCCGGTACGGCTTGGCCAACAGGCCGACCGCACCGGTCACGTCCGACAGGTCGTCCGACGAGTACCCGCTGGAGAAGAGCACTCGGGCGTCCGGGGCGATCGCCGTCATCGACCGGAAGGCGTCCCGGCCGGAGAGCCGCGGCATCGTCAGGTCGAGGATCACCAGGTCGATGTGCTTGCACTCGCGGCGGAACAGGTCCACCGCGTCGGCCCCGTCGTGCGCCTCCAGCACCCGGTAGCCGGCCTGCTCCAGCACCGACCGGCCCAGGCAGCGGATCATGTCCTCGTCGTCCACCAGCAGCACCGTCCGCGACCCGGCCGGCGGCGGGGTTGTGACGTCCGGCGCCGGCGCGGCGACGCGGCGATCGACCGGCCGCGGGACCGGCACGGTCGCGGCGGTCGATCGCGGCAGGTACAGGTCGAACCGGGTGCCGCGGCCCGGCGCCGTCTCGCACTCGACCCACCCGCTGTGCTGCTGGACGATGCCGTGGACCATCGGCAGCCCCAGCCCGGTCCCCTGGCCGACCGGCTTGGTGGTGTAGAACGGCTCGAAGATCCGCGCCCGCACCTCGGGCGTCATGCCGTTGCCGGTGTCGGACACGGTCAGACGGACGAACGTCCCGGGCCGGGCGTCCGCGCGATTCGCCGCCTCCTCCTCGCTCAGCTGCGCCGTCGCCGCCCGGATGGTCAGGGTGCCGCCGTCGGGCATGGCGTCGCGGGCGTTCAGGCACAGGTTGAGGATCGCCTGGTTGACCAGGGCGGCGTCGGCCAGGACCAGGTCCGGCGTCGCCAGGTCGGTGACGATGCGGATGCGCGGGTCGAAGGTGCGGCCGAGGATGTCCACCACCTCGCGGACGAAGTCGCCGACCCGCACCGGGGCGACGACCAGCTGGTTCTTGCGGGCGTACCCGAGCAGCTTGCGGGTCAGCTCGGCGGCCCGGTTGGCGGCCCGCTCGGCGGCGCCGATCAGGTCGGCGTTGGCGTCGCCCGGCGGCAGCGCCACCAGCGCCAGGTTGCCGATCACCCCGGTCAGCAGGTTGTTGAAGTCGTGGGCGATCCCGCCGGCCATCTGGCCGATCGCCTCCATCTTCTGGACGTGGCGCAGCTGCTCTTCGAGCCGCCGGCGGTCGGTCATGTCCACCGACACGCCGATGCCGCGGACGAACTCCCCGGCCGGGCCGCGGACGACGGCGACGGACATCTCGGTCCAGACGATGCCGCCGTCCGGCCGGACGTACCGCTTGCGGAGCTGGAACCCGTCCCGGCCGCCGGCCAGCACCTCTCGCCACATCGGCTGATGCAACGCCCAGTCGTCCGGGTGGGTGAATTCCTTCGGCGAGCGGCCGACGATCTCCGCGACCGACCGGCCGAGCATCGCCGCGAACGCCGGGTTGGCCGAGACGAACACCCCGCGGGCGTCGGTCACCGACACCCCGGCGGCGGCGGTCTCGAACATGCCGCGGAGCAGCTCCTCGCTGTGCGTGAGGGCTTCCTCGGCCCGCTTGCGGTCGGAGGCGTCGCGCTGGATCATGACCCAGTGCCGGCACCGGCCGGCGCCGTCGCGGACCGGGACGAGGCTCAGCTCGACCCACACCTCGGACCCGTCCTTGCGGTAGTTGAGCAGATCGACCTGGAGCGGAGAATCACTGTTGAGGGCGTCCTTGATCCGCGCCAGCGTGACGGGGCAGGACTTCGGCCCGCGCAGGAAGTGCAGCGACCGGCCGACCACCTCGGCGGCGGTGTACCCGGTCATCCGGGTGAACGCCTCGTTGACGTACAGCACCGACCGGCCGGGGCCGCCGGTCGGCTCGGCTTCGAGGACGATGACCGCGTCCCGGGCGTGGACAACCGCCGACTCCATCAGGTCGAGCCGGCCCCAGTCCGGTCGGCCCGTGCGGCACAGGAGCCACCCGCCCAGCAGCAACCCGGCCGTGAACGTCCCCCCCAGCCAGACGGTCAACAGCCCACTCGGAACGAGGGAGAATAGTGCCGAAACGGCGAACGCGGCCGCTGCCGCGATGAGCGGACCGGTGAGAGGCTCAATCCGTGCCCAGGAAAGTCGCTTGCCCATGACACCGCCCCGGCAGCGCAACCCCAGTACCCGGACTCAGCCGAGCGACAGCGGGGCGAACGCTGACGGACAGGGGTTACGCCGCACGGTGGTCCAAGTGCTCCGTGCGGAACCGGCCAACTATACGCCACAAACCGCAACACCGGTGCCGCGATCCTGATCCGCAGCCTGACTCCGTTCAGTCATAAACTGAGCCGTGTGGTAGCAGACGAGATTGCTACGCGGTAAGCAAAATTCTACGGCCGTGCCAAAAAAAATCCGGTGGGTTTAGGCACTCGCATCGGAGAAGGGACGCGCCGCGGGGCGAAGGAGTTCCGACGATTCCCGGGACTGCTCCAACTCGGCTGTCTGCACGGACGACACCCGTCGAGTGCGACCGCGCGTCGGTTGCGGGATGCCAGGGCTGTACGGTTTGCGTTGAGCGAAAGAGACCGAGCGGATGGGATACCGGAACCTGATCGAGTGTATCGCTGACCTGGAGCGGGCAAGCGCTCGCCACCTCGTGCGCGTCGATCACCCCATCGACCCCCATCTGGAACTGGCTGAGGTCCAGCGGAGGCTTTATCGTGCGCGGGGGCCGGCGGTGCTGTTCACCCGGCCGAAGGGGACCGCGTTCCCGATGCTGGCGAACCTGTTCGGCACTGTCGAGCGGATGCGGTTCCTGTTCCGCGATGCCCTGGAGGACGTCCGCAAGCTGGTCGCCCTGAAGGCCGACCCTGGCCGGGCGGCGCGGAAGCCCTGGCGGTACTGGGACCTGCCGCGGTCGCTCTGGCGGATGCGGCCGAAGTTCGTGCGCTCCGGCCCGGTCCTGGCGCACCAGGTGTCCGTCTCGCGGTTGCCGCACCTGAAATGTTGGCCCGGAGACGGCGGCGCGTTCGTGACGTTGCCGCAGGTTTACACCGAGGACCCGGACCGGCCGGGGTGGATGAAGTCGAACCTCGGCATGTACCGGGTGCAGCTCTCGGGCAACGCTTACGAGCCGGACCGCGAGGTGGGGCTACACTACCAGATCCATCGCGGCATCGGCGTCCACCACGCGGCGGCGGTGCGGCGCGGGGAGCGGCTTCGCGTCAACGTGATCGTCGGCGGTCCGCCGGCGCTGGCGGTGGCGGCGGTGATGCCGCTGCCGGAGGGGCTGCCGGAACTAGCGTTCGCCAGCGTACTCGGCGGGCGACGGTTGCGACTGGTGGTGCCACCTAACCCCCCGGCCCCCTTCCCTAAGAGGGAAGGGGGAGAAAGCCCCTCCCCTCTTAGGGAAGGGGTTGGGGAGAGGTTTCTTCCTCTGCCGATGCCGGCCGAGGCGGACTTCGTGATCTCCGGCTCCATCGACCCGACGGCGACGAAGCCGGAAGGGCCGTTCGGCGATCACCTGGGCTATTACAGCCTGGCGCACGACTTCCCGGTGATGCGGGTGGACGCGGTGTATCACCGGCCCGGGGCGGTCTGGCCGTTCACGGTGGTCGGCCGGCCGCCGCAGGAAGACACGTCGTTCGGCGAGTTCATCCACGAGTTGACGGGTCCGGTGATCCCGTCGGTGGTGCCCGGTGTCCACGCCGTTCATGCCGTCGATGCCGCCGGCGTTCACCCGTTGTTACTCGCCGTCGGCAGCGAGCGCTACGTCCCCTACGCCGGGAAGCGGACGCCGCAGGAGTTGCTGACGATCGCCAACGCGCTGCTCGGGCAAGGGCAGCTCTCGCTGGCGAAGTACCTGCTCCTCGCGGCGAAGGAGGACGCCCCCGACCTGGACGTGCACGACATCCCCGGCTTCTTCCGGCACGTCCTGGAGCGTGTGGATTTGGAATCGGACCTGCACTTCCAGACGCGCACTACCATCGACACGTTGGACTACTCGGCCGGCGAGGGGTTGAACGCCGGGTCGAAGTTGGTGATCGCCGTCGCCGGGCCGAGGCAGCGCGAGCTGGGGACTCGGATACCAGCCGACTTGAAGCTGCCGGACGGCTTCGGCGATCCCCGGTTGGTGATGCCCGGGGTGCTGGCGGTGCGGGGGCCGAAGTTCGTCGCCGCGGACGCCGAGTACCACCCCGACGTTACCCGACTCACGGAGGTACTGAGTACTGAGTGCTCAGTACTCAGTACTTTGCCGCTGATAGCGGTCGTGGACGATAGTGAGTTCGCGGCGCGGTCGCTCTCCAACTGGTTGTGGGTGACGTTCACCCGGTCAAACCCGGCGGCGGACGTTTATGGCGTCGGGGCGTTCACGCGGCGCAAGCACTGGGGCTGCCGCGGTCCGCTGGTGATCGACGCCCGGCTCAAGCCGCACATGGCCCCGCCGCTGGAGGAGGACCCGGCAGTGACACGGCGGGTGGACGATCTGGCGGCGCGCGGCGGGCCGCTGCACGGGCTGATAGAGTAGTCCGCTCG
>DASSAT010000540.1:0-17483 GCA_035699305.1 Fimbriiglobus sp.
CCAAGACTCGACCCGACCTACCAAACTCACCCATGTTCGACCTGCCGCCCATCCCGACCGGCCTGCACGCCATCTGGGCCGACGCCCGGCAGTTCCTCGCCGGGGTCCGGTTCGCCCGGCCACTGTTGCTGTGGCTGTCGCTCATCCCGGTCGCCCTCTCCGTCGTCGCCTTCCTCGCCGCCCGGCGGCAGCGGAACGCACTCGCCCGCGTCGGTCGGCCGGCGGCGGTGTTCGGGCTGCTCACCCGCCCGGCCCGGCCCAGGCGGCTCGGGCAACTCGCCCTGCTCCTCGCCTGGACACTGCTCGTCCTCGGGGCCGCCGGGCCGCGCTGGGGCAAGGGCGACGACGATGGCGTCGCGGTCGGCCGCGACGTGGTCATCGTCCTCGACCTGAGCCGCAGTATGCTCGCCGCCGATATGAGCGGCCCGCCGCAGCGCTGGCAGGCCGCCGTTGCCGGGGCGCAAGACCTGATCGAATCCCTCCGCGTCCACGGCGGGCACCGGGCCGCGGTCGTCGTCTTCGCCGCGAAGCCGAAGCTACTCGTCCCGCTCACCACCGATTACGACCACCTGCAAACCAAGCTCGCGGAACTCGACGCCGCCCACCTGCCGCCGGAACTGCGGCCCGACGAGGGGGCGAAGTCCGGCACCCGCATCGGCGCCGCCCTCGCCGCCGCGGTCGCGGCCCACGACCCGCGGTTCCCGGGCTATCAAGACATCATCCTCATCAGCGACGGCGACGACCCGGCCGGCGACCGCGAGTGGGCGAAGGGCGTCTCCGCTGCCCGCCAGGCGTCGATCCCCGTCCACGCCGTCGGCGTCGGCGACCCGGACCGCAGTTCCCCGATCTTCGTGAACGGACGGCAGCTGGAGTTCGCCGGCCCGGACGGCAAGTCGCGGTCGGTGCAAACGCGGCTACACGAGGACGTGTTGAAGGCGATAGCCGAGGAGGGCCGCGGGCATTACCTCCCTGCCCGCCGGGAGGTGCCGCGGCTCGGGGAGTTCTTCCGCACGCAGATCGAGCCGAACCCGTCCCGCGAGCTGACCGACGACGCCCTGCCGCAGCCGAAGGACCGCTCGGCGTGGTTCTTCGGGTTCGGACTCTTGTGCCTGGCAATAGGATGGAGTCGGGAGAAGTGATGAACGCAAAAGTCAAAACGCAAAACGCAAAAAGGGCAGAAGGTAGCCGCTTTCCACCCCGCGGGGTGCCCGGCTTCTTTTTTGCGTTTTGCGTTTTGACTTTTGCGTTGGCGGCCGCGCCGTCCGCCGAAGTGCCGGAGGAGTTGATCCGTCTGGGCAACGAGGCGTTCCACCGCGGCGACCTTGGCGCCGCCGCGCGGCACTACGCGGCGGCCGCCGAGCGGACCACCGACCCCGGGCTGGTCGCGTTCAACCGGGCGGCGGTCGCCGTGCAACTCGGCGAGCCGCGCGAGGCGGAACTGTATTACCTGAGGGCGCTGGACGACCGGGCCGCCCCGCCGGACCGCCGGGCCAGGGCGCTGTACGACCGTGGCGTCTGTCTGCTGGCCCGCGGCGGCTCGACGGCCGTGTACCGCTCGGCCATCGCCTGCTTCGAGCAGTCGCTCGACTTGCTCGACGCCGCCGACCCGCTCGCCGCCGACGCCCGGCACAACCTGGAACTGGCCAAGCTCCTCTGGGCCAAGGCCCGCACCACCGAGAAGTCGGCACCGAACCCGAACGACCTGCCGCCGGACGTGCCGGACCCGCTTCCGCCTGAGCCGGGGGCCGGCCAGGGCACCGGGGACGAGCCGGGCGACCAGCCCGGAGTGCGGCCGGAACCGGCCCCCGGCACGCCGCCCGGCGGGACACCACGCGAGACGAACCGGAAGTCACCCGGGGCCGGCAACCTGCCGGTGGTGCTGGATGCCGACCGGCCGCAGCCGCTCACCCCGGAGGACACCCGCGCGATCCTGCAACGGGTGGCCGAGCGGCTGGAGAAGGACCGCGAGGCGACCGCCCGCCTACTCACCGGACCGGAGCGGCCCGATGTCCGCGACTGGTAGCCTCCTCGCCGTCCTGCTGGCGTTCGCCGCCCCGGACCGGCCGTCGGTCGCGGACCTGTCGCCGGTCGATCGGCAGACGCCGGACTTCTACAACGCTCTTGCTGTCGGGCCGATGGGGGTGCAAGCTGAGTGGGCCGTGGACCCGCCGACGGTCCCGATCAACGGCGAACTCACTCTGACGCTGACCGTCCGCCACGCCGCCAACCCGCCCGAACTGGTCAAGCCGGACCTGCGCACGTTCGACGAGTTCACCAAGCGGTTTCAAGTCCTCGACAGGACCGACCAACCCGCTGCGCCGGATGCCGCCGAAGTGCGGTCCACCTACGGCCTGCGACCGCGGTCCACGGGCGAGATGAAGGTGCCGTCACTGCGGTACGTCTACTTCCGCAAGGATGGCAACGCCTGGAAGTCGTTCACCACCTACGCCAACTCGGTCCCGATCATCGTGACCGCGCCGGCACCTAAGCCGACCCCGTCTACCGTGCCGGTCCCGCTCGACGCCCCGGAGGAGTTCTTCACGCTGGCCGAGGAGCGGCCCACGGCGACCCCCGGAGCCTTCGGCTGGCTGCTGCCGGTTGCGGTCGTCCCGTTTGCGGTCATCGGCTGGGTGGTGTTGTGGCGGTGGCTGTTCCCGGACGCGGTGCGGCTGGCGAAGCTGCGTCGCAACCGCGCCGCTCGACTCGCGCTGGACCGGCTGAAGAAAGCCCGCACCTCCGCCGACCCCGCCGGGGCCGCGGCGTCCGCGTTCCGCGGCTACCTGTCGGCGCGGTTCGGGATGCCGTCGGCCGCGCAGACTCCGGCCGAGGTGTCGGCGGCACTGCGAGCCGTCGAGTGCCCCGCCGACCGGGCCGCCGACTCCGAGGCGTTCCTGCGGGCGTGCGACGCGGCGCGGTTCACGCCGACGCCGGACGGCGGGGTGTCACTCACGCTGGAGGCGGAGTCGCTCATCACGGAGTGGGAAGGAGCAGGCGAATGAGACAGTCGCTCGTCATCGTCTTGCCACTTGTCGCCGCAGGATGTTCGGGCGCACCCATCCCCGGAGTTTCGACCCCGATACCAATTATGTTGGGTTCGGGAGGTTCGATGGGTGCTAGTGGTAGTTTTCTGAGTGGTGTGCGCGAACGAGGAAATGCTACCACAGCCCATTCATACTTCGCTGCTGCGGCTGATGGTTTTGATGAAATGTGGACGAACGAGGTCCGTACCGCCGCACTCGCCCTGAACCGCGGCCGCGCCCACTTCCTCGCCGGCAACCTGCCACAAGCCATCCGCGCCTTCCGCGATGGCCTCGACCTGTACCCGTGGGACGCCGACTTGCAACGGGCGCTCACCGCCGCCCGCGCAACCGTCGCGTACCCGACCGAGTCCGACCCCGCCGAGCGCGTCCGGCCCGACCCGCCGAACGCACTCCGAAACCGCGTCTCGCCGTGGGACCTGTTCCTCGCCGCGTCGGTCTGCTCGCTGCTGCTGACGGTCGGCCTCGCCCGCCGGTTCACGGCCCGCGACGACTGGTCCGCGCCGCTTGTCGTCGTCGGCCTTCTCGGGCTACTCGTCGTGGCCGCGGCGGGGACCCTCATCGCCACCGACCGACCGGGACCAGTGCTGGTGCTCACCGCCGACGAGGTGCTGCGGACCGGCAACGGCCCCTCCTTCCCCGCACGGATCGACGCTCCGTTGCCCCGCGGCTCCGAGGTCCGGGCACTCGCCCGCCGCGGCGGCTGGGTGCAGGTCGAACTCCCCGGCGGCGCCGTCGGTTGGGTGCGGGAACCGGAAGAGGAACGAACCACAGAGTCACAGAGGACACAGAGGGAAAAAACACAGAGATGAAGACCGAGTTAATTCTCTGCTTCTTGCCTGCTCTGTGTCCTCTGTGACTCTGTGGTTAAAATCATCTTCATGTCCGCCACCGATGTCTTCCTGTCCGCCAACCCGGCCGTCGCGGTCGCCGACGGGGCCATCGCCCTGCTCGTGCTGGCCAGCGTGCTGCAACTGCTGCTGACCGCCGTCACCGCCTGGCAAGCGCTCTTCGGCCGAGGGGCGAGCCTGCTCACGTTCGTGGCGCGGACGCTGCTGCTGGGCCTCGGGACGGTCCTGCTGCTGGTCGTGCTGCTGGCCCTTGGCGCGGTCGTCGGCGACTACGCCACACCGATCTTCTACGGCCTGCTCGTCGTCGGCCTGACCCTGTGGACCTACCGCGCCCACGCCCAGGCCACCCGCCGGCGCGTCCTCGTCATCCTCGGACTGCGGCTGGCGGCGCTGCTCGTCGTGCTGATCGCCGCCGTGCGGCCGAGCGTCGGCGTCCGGGAAAACCCGAAGGTGCCGTCGGTGCTGCTCATTGGGGTGGACATGTCCGAGAGCATGACCGTCCCGGACGAACTGGGCGACCGGCCGCGGATCGAAGCCGTCCGCAAGGTGCTCGAGCGCTGCCAGCCGATCCTGGAGGAGTTGCAGCGCGAGCAGAACGTCACGGTCGTGATGTACGGCTTCGGCCCGGCCGACTTCGACGAGGCGGTCAACCGGTACGACCCGGCCGCCCCGGCGAAGTACAACCGCTCCGACTACGCCACCTACCTGCGCAAGACGTTCGACCGCTGGCAGGGAGAACGCTTCCTCCGCGGGCACATTGTCATCGGCGACGGCGCGCACAACGGCGACACCTACCCCGGCCCCGAGGCGGCGCGGTGGCGGCAGACCGGCCGGTCGGTCCACACCTTCGCCGTCGGCACCACCGACATCCTGCCCGACTCGAAGGACGTGGCCATCACCTCCGTCGGCGTCACCTCCGGCAGCCCCGACGCGGCGGTGTTCGTCAAGACCGAGTTCACCCTCCGGGCCGTCGTCAACGCCTACGGGTTCCAGGGCGCCGTGCTGCCGATCCACGTCGAGTTCGACGCCGGCGACGGGTACAAGACCGTCCCGAACGGGGTGCAGCAGGTCACGCTCGCCAAGGACCGGGACAACGAAGTCGAGCTGAAGCTCAACGCCCCGGACAAGCCGGGCGAGTACAAGGTGCGCGTGTCGATCCCGGTCGAGCGGACGCCGGGCGATGTGGCCCCGTCGAACAACGTCGTCGAGACGTACCTGACCGTCACCAAGGAGGGGATGCGCGTCCTGCTGGTCGGCCGGCTCGGGTGGGAGGAGAAGTTCATCCGCCGGGCGCTGCAAGCCGACCCGCGGATCGACCTGTACCAGGTCCTCCGCCAGACGACCGACCCGCCCCCGCCGCGGATGCGCGAGGACTTCGACTTCGACAGCCGCGCCTACGACGTGATCATCCTCGGCGACGTGTCGGCCCGGCACCTCCAGACCATCGACCCGAAGCTGCCCGCGAAGATCGCCGAGCAGGTGAAGCAAAAGGGCGTCGGCCTGCTGATGACCGGCGGGCCGTACACCTTCCTCGGCACCCCCGGCGTGCCCGACGCGACCGGCTGGCGCGGCACCCGGGAGATCGAGGACATCCTACCGGTGGACCTCAACGCCACCCCGCCAGTGCCGGCCGCCTTCTTCGAGAGCCGCAACGCGCGCTACCAGTTCGTGCCGACGGCCGAGACGTTCGGCCACTACCTGACCCGGCTCGGGGCCACCGACGATGAGTCGAAGGCACTTTGGCAGCGGCTCAACGACTGGGACAACCGCTCCCGGTTCACTGGGCTGAGCAAGATCGGTATGCCGCTGCTGTCTGCGACGGTGTACGCCGTCGCCTCCGACCGGCGCGTCACCGAGACGATACCGGCCGCGCCAGGCGTCGCCGCGAAGCTCGCCCCGGTGCTGGTCGGCCACCAGATCGGCGTCGGCAGCCGCGGCCGGGTGCTGGTGCTGGCCGCCTACGAGACGTACATGTGGCAGCGGCTCGGCCAGCCGAAGACCGACGACGGGCTGCAACTGCACGCGCGGTTCTGGCGGCAACTGGTGCGGTGGCTGGCCCACCAGGAGCAGGACGACGCGGCCGCGTTCGCCCGGGTCCTGGCGAAGCGGTTGCCGGTCGGCGGTAAGCAGACGGTCCGCGTCGGCCTGCGCTCCCCCGGCGGTGCGCCGGCGAAGGATCCGCAGTTCACCGTGAAAGTCCTCGCCCCCGGCCAGGACGAGAACTCGGCGCAGCCGCGGACCATCGTCCCCGACCCGGACGGCGGCTTCCAGGTGACGTACAACCCGACCGCCCCCGGCGAGTACACGGTGAAGGTGGCGGCGGTCGGCAAGGACAAGGACGGCAAGGAGGTCAAAGGCGAAGCGTCGGCGCGGTTCCAGGCGTACCCGGAGGCGTCCGACGAGATGCTCCGCAAGGCGGCCGACCACGACATGCTGCGCAAGATCGCCGCGGCTGGCGGCGGTCAGTTCCACCGCCTCGACGAGTTGCCGGCGTTCCTCAAGGAACTCGCGGCGCAGCCGCTGGAGACGGTGAAGCCCAAGCCGAAGTACCTGCCGGACTGGCGGCGCGACCGGTCAAAGGGCTTCCTGCCGGGGTGGCTGATCCTGTTCGCACTGCTACTCGGCGGCGAATGGGCGCTACGCCGGACGTGGGGACTGGTTTAAGAGAAGGAACCACAGAGGCACAGAGAACACAGAGAGAAGAAACACAGAGACGAAAACAGGGTTCAATGCCGAAGACAGGACGGCGCCATTCTTCAGTCTTCAACACTCTCTTTCTGTCTTTCTTTGTGTGTCTTCCCTCGGTGTACTCTGTGACTCTGTGGTTCGTTATTTCTACTTGTCCAGGCCGACCATCTTCTTCAGCTCGGCGAACGACTTGGTCAACCCGTCCTTGAGCGACTCCCACTTGTCCGGCCCGGCCGTCTTGAACTCCTCGACCTGCTTCTTGAACGCCTCGTACTTCTCCTTGGCCTTGGTCAGCGCGTCGCCGCTGAGCCCCTTGATCTTCTCCTCGATCTTGGGCATCGTCTCCTCGATCGGCTTGACGACCGCAGTCTTCGCCGCCTCGGCCGCTTTCATGGCCGCCTCCTTGGCGTCCTTGGCGGCGTCCTTGGCGGCGTCCTTGGCGTCCTTGGCGGCGTCCCCGGCGTCCTTGGCGGCGTCCTTGGCGGCGTCCTTGACGTCCTTGGTGGCGCTCGGCGCCTTGCTGGTCGCCGTCTTCGCGCTGTCGCACCCGACCGCGAACAGGCCGCACGCTGTCACCAACAGTCCGAGACCCAGAGAGCGGGCCATGATCGACCTCCGTTACAAGTTGCCCCGGCGAAATGTCCGGGGTCGGGGTGACGTGGGCGACCCACGGCCGCCCCACAAATGTTATTGACACCGGACCGGGCTGGCTATTCCCGCGATAATCGCGTCGGTTGACGGGCGGCCTCGATCCAGCCGCCGCCGAGGACGCGCTCGCCGTCGTAGAAGACGACCGCCTGCCCCGGCGTGACGGCCGACTGCGACTCGGCGAAGTGGACCTCGGCCCCGCCGTCCGCGGTCGTGGCGACCGTCGCTGGGCAGCCGGCGTGGCGGTAGCGAATCTTCGCCGTGCAGGGGAGGGGGGCCGTCGGCGGGTCGATCAACCAGTTCACTTGAGACGCGACCAGGCCGTCTGACAGCAGGTCCGCCGCGTCGCCGACGACCACGGTACGCGACTCCGGGACCACCTCCAGCACAAACCGCTTCCGCCCGGCCGCGACGCCCAGCCCCTTGCGCTGGCCGACGGTGAAGCGGTCGATGCCGTCGTGCTCGCCGAGGACGGTGCCGTCCCTCTCGACGATGGTGCCCGCGAGCGCCGCCCCCGGTCGGCGGCGGCGGACCACGTCGGTGTGTTCGCCCGACGGCACGAAGCAGATCTCGACGCTGTCCGGCTTGTCCGCGACGCCGAGCAGACCCGCCTCGCGAGCGATCTCACGCACCCGCGGCTTGCTCAGCCCGCCGATCGGGAAGAGCAGGTGCGGCAGCACCTCCCGCCGGATGCCGTGCAGGACGTAGGACTGGTCCTTGTCCGGGTCGAGGCCGCGGTGCAGCTCCGGCCCGTGCGGACCCGGGACGACCTGCGCGTAGTGCCCCGTGGCGATGAAGTCGGCGCCGAGCTGGCGCGCGAACGCCCACAGCTGCCCGAACTTCAGCCAGGTGTTGCACACCACGCACGGGTTCGGCGTGCGGCCGCGGAGATACTCGTCGGCGAAGTAGTCGATGATGCGGTCGAACTCGCGCTCGAAGTCCAGCGCGTAAAACGGCAGGTCGAGCCGGTCCGCCACCCGGCGCGCGTCGCCGGCGTCGATGGCGGAGCAGCAGCCCTTCTTGTTGTCGCGGCGCGCGTCGGGTTCGTCCGTGTGCGTGCCGGTCCGCATGAACAGCCCGACCACGTCGTACCCCTGCCGCCGCAGCAGCACGGCCGACGCCGAGCTGTCCACCCCGCCGCTCATCGCCAGCACCACCCGACCCGGCATGAACGCCTCCTACCGACCTGGCGCGAATCGCGCGACCCCCTCAGTATACCGGACACGGTTTCCCCGGCCCTCGTTCGGACGGGTGCGGCGATCAAGGCGTCACACACCCCCTTACTCTGTTGAAATGCGCGTGATGTGACGGCCCTGTCTTCAGCCCGAAGGGCTGGGAGTTCTCAGCCCGGGGCGCAGCCCCGGGGAGGAGGCCAACCTCCAGAGCCCTGAATGGGCGACACACATCTACGCTGTCCCGCCCTTTCAGGGCTCGGGGCCGGTGGGGCCGCGTTCCCAGGGCGGCGCCCTGGGCTGAGAACTCCCAGCCCTTCGGGCTGAAGACAGAGCCACCCGGCGACGAGGTTTTCAACAGAGCAACACATCGTCTGATCGCCTCACCGCCGGAAGTCGTTACAACCGGCCCTCGCCGAAGGGAATCGCCGGCATTCTTCGGAAATCCGCTTGATACTGAACAAATTATCATGCATACCCATCGCAAGTGTACGGATGTACCAATTTTCCCCGGGGGCCGTGCCGTGTCGCTGCGCTACCTGTTCGTGGACATGAACGCCTTCTTCGCCTCGGTCGAGCAGCAGGACGACCCGTCCCTGCGCGGCCGGCCGGTCGCGGTCGTCCCGGTGATGGCCCGGACGACGTGCTGCCTGGCGGTCAGCTACGAGGGCAAGGCGAGGGGGGTCAAGACCGGCACCCCGGTCTGGGAGGCGGAGAAGCTTTGCCCCGGCATGACGTTCGTCGTCGGCCGGCACGACCGGTACACCGAGGTCCACCACCAGCTCGTCAAGGCGGTCGGCCGCTGCGCGCCGGTCGAGCGGGTCATGTCCGTGGACGAGATGGCGTGTCAGCTGATCGGCGACGAGCGCAAGCCCGAGAACGCCGCGGCCAGCGCCCGGAAGATCAAGGCGGAGGTTCGCAACACGGTCGGCGACTATCTGCGGTGCTCGGTCGGGGTCGGCCCGAACGTGATGCTGGCGAAGGTGGCCGGCGACATGCAGAAGCCGGACGGGCTGACGCTGATCGAGACGCGGGACCTGCCGGGGGTGCTGTACCAGCTCAAGCTCACCGACTTCCCCGGCATCGGCCCGCGGATGGAGAAGCGGTTCCTGCGGCACGGCGTCTCGACCGTCCGGCAGCTGATCGGGCTGACCGCGCGGCAACTCTCGACCGTCTGGGGCAGCCGGGTCCACGGCGAGCGCTGGTATTACCTGCTTCGCGGCGACGACCTGCCGGAGAAGGCGACGAAGCGGCGGACGGTGAGCCAGTCGCACGTCTTGTCGCCGGAGTTACGGACCGACATGGGGGCGCACGGGGTCTTATCTCGGCTGATCCACAAGGCGGCGGCCCGGCTGCGGACGATGGACTACTGGGCCGGGGCGTTGTCGGTGGCGCTGCGGTACGAGTCTGGTGGCGGGTGGGAGGCGGGGTGCAAGCTGCCGCGGTGCCAGGACACGCTCAACCTGCTGCGGGCGTTCGGCAAGATGTGGGAGGGGCGGCCGGGCGTCGGCCGGCCGGTGCAGGTGTGGATGGTGCTGTCCGACCTGGTCCCGGCCCGGTCGGCGACGCCGTCCTTGTTCGAGTTCGACCGCCAGGTGACGGAGTTGTCGCACGCGATGGACCGGGTGAACCGTCTGTTCGGCAAGCACACGGTCCGGTTCGGCACGGCGTTCGGCAGCGAGGAGACGGCCCCGACCCGCATCGCGTTCAACCAGATTCCGCAGTTCGACCCGGCGTTCGTGTAGGGCCGCCTACTTCGTCCCGAGCACGTACTTGTCGAACCAGGCCAGGTCCCACTCCATCTTCGCCTTGCGGAAGGTGTACGTCCCCAGCCCGTGCGGCTGGCCGGGGTAGACAACCAGTTCCGTCGGCACCTTGACGTACTCCTTGAGCGCCCGGTAGAGCGACTGGCTATGGCCCGGCGGGCAGCGCTCGTCGGCCCCGCCGACGTGGATCAGGGTCGGCGTAGTCACGTTCCCCAGCCCGTAGATCGGCGACGACTTGTGGTACACCTCCGGCGTCTCCCACGGCAACCCCTTCTTGAACACGATCGGGTACGCCGGCTCGTCGTTGAACCCCCACTCGGCCACCGTGTCCACGATCCCCGCGCCGCTGCTGGCCGCCCGGAACTTCACCAGTGGGTCCTTCAACGCGATCAGGCAGTCGGTCAGGTAGCCGCCGTTGCTCCAGCCCATCACCGCGACCCGCTCCGGGTCGGCGACCCCCTGGTCGATCAGGTGTTGGATGCCAGCGAGGATGTCCTTCACCTCGATGTCGTTCTCGTGGCCGATGAGTTGGGTGAGGAACTTGTCGCCATAGCCGGTCGAGCCGCGGTAGTTCGGCAGCAGCACCGCGTACCCCTTGGCGGCGAAGTACAACCGGCCGTTGTGTGGGTCGAACTCCAGGGCCGACTTGGTGGAGGTGGTCGGCCCGCCGTGGATGGCGACCACCAGCGGCAGCTTCTTCCCTTCCTTGTGGTCCGGCGGCAGCTCCAGCACGCCGCCGACCTCGGCGCCGTCGGGCGCCTTCCAGGTGACGTGCTTGACCGTCGGCAGCTTCCACCCGGCGGCCTGCGGGTTGAGGTTGGTCAGCTTCTTGATCTCCTTGCCGCGGAGGTACAGGTCGGCGAATTCGCCCGGCGTCCCCTCCACGGTGACGGCGACCGCCGCCGGGGTCGGCCCGAGGTCGAAGGCGTACACGACCCCGTCCTTGCGGGCCACCCCAAGCACGTCGTTGGTCTCGGTGCTGTAGCCGTATACCGCCACCTGCCCGTGGCGCTCGCCGAGGTAGCCGAGCGTCCGGTCGTCCCGCCACTTCAGCGGGCTGCCATAGCCGTGGACGTGGACGCCCTCGCGCCGCTTCATCCGGGTGGCGGCCCACTTGCCGACCTGGAACTCGTTGACGATCACCTCGGCCGGGTAGGCGTCGAAGATGGAGCAGTACGCCAGCCGGCCGCCGGACGGCGACCACGCCAGCGACTCCAGCCACGGGTACGGCGAGCCGGCCGTCTCGCGCCAGGTCTCGTCGGTCGGCGACACCTTACCGGACTTCGACTCCCAGACCACGACGCGGGAGTGCCCCTCGGACTGGACAACCGTATCATCCGCGGCGACGATCATCGCCAGCCGATGGCCGTCCGCGGTGACGGCCAACTCGCGGACGTACTTCTTCTCGTCCACGACCATCTCGGCGCGCCAGGTGTCCAGGTCGAGCCGGTACACCTCGGAGACCGTGCGGGTGCCGTTGCGGTATTCGGCCTTGTACGCCTTGCGGAGCTTCGTGAAGTCGTCCTCGTCTGTGGCGGTAGCGTCCACGGCATAGAAGAGTTCGTTGGCCTTGGGCGCGTAGTCGAACCCAGAGACGCCGCCCTCGGCGCGGGTGACGGCCTGCGGCTCGCCGCCGTCGAGCGGGACTCGCCAGACCTGGGTGGAGCCGTCGTAGGGCGGCTTCGTCTCGGCCGCGCGCTTACGGTTGGCGAGGACGTAGATCGACTTGCCATCAGCGGCCCAGCGGGGGCGGCGCTCGTTGGCCCGGTCGGAGGTAAGGCGGGTCGGCCGGCCCTTGCCGTCGGTCGGGACGACCCACAGGTCGGCCTTGCGGTCGTCGGTGGACTTCTGCCAGCGGGCCTCCGGGTAGGCGACGGACTTGCCGTCGGGCGAGACCGCCACCTCGGCGACGAGCGCCACGGAGAAGTAATCTTCCGGGGTGACGGCGCGCTTGCCGCCGTTGTCCTGGGCGGGGGCGAGGCCGGCGACGAGGACGACGGCGAGGGTGGGAAGCAGTCGGGGCATGGGGAACTCCTTGGCGAACCCCGAGCGTCAGCGAGGGGGTTGGGGTCGTCACCTAACCCCCCGACCCCCTTCCCTAAGAGGGAAGGGGGAGCCAGAGGGGCTACTGCCTTTGTCTGTCTCCCCTCCCCGCTTCGGGGAGGGGCCGGGGGAGGGGTGGAACGCTCCACCCCCGCGCTACCGCTTGGGGTTCGCCAGCACCCCCTGCGTCGCCAGCCACTCCGCGCAGCGATCGGGCCAGGTCGTGCACGGCTTGCCCTCCCGGCGCAGGCCGAAGCCGTGGCCGCCGGTCGCGTAGACGTGCAGCTCGGCCGGCACCTTGAGCTTCTTCAACTCCAGGAACATCCGCACGCTGTTCTCCGGCGAGACACCGTCGTCGTAGGCGTGCGCGAAGAAGCACGGCGGCGTCTCCTTCGACACGCGGATGTCCGGCGAAAGCTGGTCCGGCTTGCCCCGCTCGACGAGGTACGCCGGGTAGACCAGCACCGCGAAGTCCGGCCGGCAGCTCGCCTTGTCGCTGTCGTCGGCCGGCTCGTAAGAGCGGCGGTCGGAGTTGGTGGCGGTCCAGGCGGTGAGGTGCCCGCCGGCCGAGAAGCCGAGCATCCCGACGCGGTGCGGGTCGATGCCCCAGTCCGCGGCCTTGCTGCGGACGAGGCTGATCGCCCGCTGGGCGTCCTGCTTCGGCCCCAGCGGCGGCTTGCCGGCCGGCTCGCCGGATCGGCGCGGGACGCGGTACTTCAGGACGATGCCGGTGACGCCGATGCCGTTGAGCCACGCGGCGACTTCCTCACCTTCGAGGTCCCAGGCGAGGATGTTGTACCCGCCGCCGGGGGCGATCACGACCGCGGCGCCGGTGTCCTTCCCCTTCGTCGGCCTGAAGACGGTGAGCGTCGGCTTCGAGACGTTGGTGAGCCGCTTCACCTGGCGCTGGCCGGGCTTCGACCCGGTTTCCGTCTCGGGACCGATGGCGCCCTTCTCGCCTGGGGCGGGGCCGGGCCACAGGTCGAGGACGAGCGGCCCGTCGGCCGCGGCGGCGAGGAGTGTCGGTGCCAGTGCCAGTGCCAGTGTGAAGGCGAAGCGGGTCATGACGCGGCCCCGGTGAGGGATGAGACGCCGGGCCAGTATAAGGCGAACCCGGGGCGTAAGCGATGGGGTAGGTTTCCGGGTATAATCCGATAGTGTCATCCGATTTCCCGGAACCCGGCGGTGGGCATGTTCTCTCAGACGGTCGAATACGCGCTACGGGCGGCGGTGGACCTGGCCAGCCGCGGCGGCGAGCCGGCGACCACCGAGGAGGTGGCGCGGCGGACTCAGGTCCCGGTCGCGTACCTCGCCAAGATCCTGCAAGGGCTGGCGCGGGCGGGGATCGTCCGGTCGCAGCGCGGCGTCGGCGGCGGGGTGGCGCTGGCGAAGGCGCCGGAGGAGTTGACCATCCTGGAGGTGGTCAACGCGGTCGATCCGATCGTGCGGATCCGGACGTGCCCGCTGAAGCTCTCCTCGCACGGCGCCCGACTGTGCCCGCTGCACCGGCGGGTGGACGACGCGCTGGCGACGGTCGAGCGGGCGTTCGGGACCACCACCTTGGCCGAGGTGCTGGCCGAGCCGTCGTCGAGCGTGCCGCTGTGCGAGGCCCCCAACGACCGCCCCGCGGCGGGGCGGAAATCCCAAATCCCAAAACCCAAATCCCAATAATGACACCCTCGGGTCTTCGTTGGGATTTGGGATTTGGGATTTACCCCGACGCGGGTATCCACGGCCAGCCGTCGGGCGGGAGCAGGCCGACCAGCTTGCGGTAGAGCGGCCGCAGCCAGTCGGGCAGCAGCCGGGCGAACTGAGATCGCCGGGTCTCGCCGACGTACACCTGGTCCGACGGCTGCAGCGTCACGTCGGTCTGGTGGTCGCCGTCGAGCACCACCGCCCCGACGTCCACCCGGAACACCTCCGGCCGGCCGCCGACGGCGACGTTCGGCCGCACCACGGACACGTCGCGCAGGTCGGTGCTCCCCTGCTTGATCGCCCCGACCCGCCAGAGAAACGCGACCGCCGGTTCCGGCCCGCGGTAGGCGACCGCGCGCTGGCGGTCGCCCTCCGGCCCGTGGATGTACACCCGGCCGGCCCGCGCGGCGACCAGCCGCACCGACACCCCGGCCGGGTCGAGACCGGTCCACCTCGCCACCGCGGCCGTCGCCTCCTCGGCGGTCGCCCCCTCGACCAGTGGCGAGCCGGCCGCGCCCAGCGGCAGCCGGCCGTCCAGCCCGACCGACGCGAGACAGTCCCACTCGGGTCGGCCGGTGAACAGCACCTCCAGCACGTCGGCGCAGCCGAGGCGGTACGCCGGTTCCGCCGGGGGCGCGTCGGCGCGGTAGCCCGCCTGGACGACCTCCGGCGGCCCGCGGAAGACGCGGGCGTCGGCGCAGCCGGCCAGGAGGACGACCGGGACCAGGAAAGCGGAGCGGGTCACACCGGAAAGGATCGGCGGGGAAGACGGGGAAACTTGACCGGATGTGCGGAGAAGGCGGGCCTTCGTAGGTCGGGTCGAGTCTTCGAGGTCCGACATCTTCGCCCCGTCGGGCCTCGAAGACTCGACCCGACCTACGAAGATGACCGCTCCCGGTCCGTAACCGCTCGGAACAATCGCCGCACCTCGGCCGTCACCCGGGCCAGTTCGTCGGCGAACGGCCCCGCCGCCTCGAACCCGAGCCGACGGGCCAACTTCTCGCGGTCGTCGTCGGCCTCGGGGACTTCGTTCAGCGGCCGGTCGGTGACGATCCGCAGCCGGGCCTCGACCCGCCGCAGGAACGAGTACCCGTCTCGCAGCGCCGCCGCCTCGGCCGGCGCGAGCAGTCCGGCCGCCTCGATCGCGTCCAGTGCGTCCCAGACGTTCGGCCGCAGGATCGTCGGGTGAGCGTGGCCGTGCGTGAGCTGGAGCAGCTGCACCAGGAACTCGACGTCTACCAGCCCGCCGGGGCCGCGCTTCAGGCTCCGCGGGGTGGCGGTCGCCTCCAGCCGGTCGCGCATCGACCGCACCTCATCGGCCAGTTCCATCCCGCGCGGTCGGCCGAGGACGCCCTCCCGTACGGCGTCGGCCACCTCGGCGGCGAACGCCGGGTCGCCGCGGACCACCCTTGCCCGGGTGAGCGACTGCCGCTCCCAGAGATGGGCCGCATCGCCGGCGAAGTACCGGCGGAACTCGGCCAGCGGCACCACCAGGCTGCCCGACTTGCCGGCCGGCCGCAGCCGCATGTCCACCGCGTACAGTCGGCCGAGCGGCCCCGGCTGCGAGAGCACCTTGATCGCCCGCTGCATCAGCTCGGTGAAGTAATGGAAGTTGGTGGTCGGCTCAGGGCCGGCGGTCTCGCCGTCCCCCTCGTAGACGAGCACCAGGTCCAGGTCGCTGTGGTAGCTGATCTCCCGGCCGCCGAGCTTGCCCATGCCGAGGACGGCGTAGCGGCAGGTTCTTGTCCCCCTCTCCCCTTGGGGGAGAGGGGTTAGGGGTGAGGGGTCAGCGCTTCCCCCGCCGCAAGCCCCACCCCTCACCCCCGGCCCCTCTCCCCCAAGGGGAGAGGGGAGAAAGAGGGTTGGCAGCCCGTACCGCTCGCGGACCGTCGGCTCCGTCAAGTCGAACACTGCGTTCAGCACCGCATCCGCCAGGTCCGATAGCGTCGCTGTCGTCGCGCGGATCGCGTCCTTGCCGAGCAGGTCGCGGACGGCGATCCGCAGCAGCTCCTTGTCCTGGAAGCTGTGCAGGATCGGGTCCGGGTCGCTGGCCCCGCGGAGCAGCTCCGTCAACTCGGCCCGCAGCTCCGCGGCGGTTCGCGGCTGGTCGAGCAGCAGGCTGTCGAGCAGCTCGTCGATCATCCCCGGGTTGTTGACCAGGATGCCGCACAGGTACGGGCTGCCGGCGCAGATGTCCACGTACAGCCGCAGGCTCGGCGGGTTGAAGCTGAACAGCTCGTACAGCACCGCCTTGGCCCCGAGCGACGCTGTCACCCGCTCCAGGTTGTTCAGCGCCAGGTCTGGGTCGGGCGTCTCGGCCACGGCGCGGAGTAGCTGCGGGGCGATGCTGGCCAGGAAGTGCCGACAGCGGCGGTGTGACAGGAACGGCACTTCCTCCTGCGCGAGTTTCGTCAGGTTTTGGTACGCGGCCGGCACGTCCCGGAACGGGTAACGGCCCAGCGCTGCGCGGACCGTCGCCTCGTCGGGGTCTTGCACCAATACCAGGTCGGACTCCGGTTCGGCGTGGGCGGCGTCGGCGAACGTCTGGTGCAAGAGGTGGTCGAGGATGGCCCGGTCGAGCCGGGTCTTGTCGCGGTAGTCCTTGAGGAACCGGTCGAGCGGATCGACGAGCAGGTTGCGGGTGTCGAGCGCGGGAGCGGGGGACTCGTCGAGCGGGGAGCGGCGTTGCGGGGCGAGCGTTCCACCTAACCCCCCGTCCCCCTTCCCTAAGAGGGAAGGGGGGGAAAGACCCTCTTGCTCCCCTCCCCGCTTCGGGGAGGGGCCGGGGGAGGGGTTGCTTTCACTCCCCCTTTCCGCGTACCCCATCCGCCGCGCCAGCTTGCGCAACTCGTCCGCGGCCGTCGGCAGCGCGTGCGTCTGCCAGTCGAAGAGCAGTTGCAGCCGGTGCTCGGTCTTGCGCAGGAACCGGTACGCATCCGCGAGGATGTACGTCTCCTGCGCGGTCAGGCAGCCGGCGATCTCCAGCGCCTCCAGGGCCGTCAGCGTGTTCCGCTGACGGACCGCCGGGAGGTCGCCGCCGTTCAACAGTTGCAGGAACTGGACGGTGTACTCGATGTCGCGGATGCCGCCGCGGCCGGTCTTCACGTCCAGGTCATCGGCCCCCGCGGCGGTCGTGCGGTGCTCCATCCGTCGCTTGAGCGCCTTGACCTCGTTGATCTCGGAGAAGCTGAAGTACTTGCGGTAGACGAACGGCTCGACCGCGACGACGAACTCGCGGCCCAGGGCGATGTCCCCCGCGACCGGCCGCAGCTTGATGAGCGCCTGCCGCTCCCAGGTGCGGCCCATCGCGTCGTAGTACGAGAGCGTCCCGGCGACCGAGCGGACCAGCGGCCCCCGCGCCCCGCCGGGCCGCAGCCGCAGGTCGATGCGGTAGGCGAACCCGCGGTCGGTGTGCGCCGACAGCAGCCGCACCACCTCCGACACCAGCTTGGCGAAGAACTCCTCGTTCGGGACGCCGTCCACCCGCCGGCCGGTGGTCTGCCCGTCGTGGTCGTAGACGAACATCAGGTCCACGTCGGACGAGTAGTTCAGCTCGTCGCCGCCGAGCTTGCCGAACGCCAG
>DASSAT010000541.1:0-2089 GCA_035699305.1 Fimbriiglobus sp.
ACGCCGGCCTCGATCAGTCGGCGGGCCAGCAGGCAGCTCTGGCCGTGCGTGTGCCGACCGTAGCGGTCGCGGAGCGCCGGCGGCTCCCGCGACAGGTCGAACGCCGCTTCCGCCCCGGCCGACGACAATAGTTCTAGCGCCTTGCGCTGCGCCGCGGGGAACCCGCCGGCCCCGACGGAGTGATCGTCCAGCGCCCGCAGCAGCCCCGCCCGGCCGGCCAGCCGCGACGGCGGGGTGTCGGCCGTGGGGGTCAGCCCGGCGACCCGGAAGCCGGGGGCGTTCGGGTCGCCGGTCACCAGGAACGGGTCGAACGTCGGCCCGAGCCAGCCCGCGTCCTGGCCCGGGGCGACCCCGCCCGGGGCGGCCGGGTGCGAGACTCGCCACGGCAGCTCGACGAACGGCGGCAGCGGCCCCGGACTCGGCCGCAGCTTGGCGAGCATCGACCCGACGTGCGGGGTGTCGTTGCGGCTGGGCGGATCGGCATCGGACTTCGGCCGCGGCGCCAGCCGGCCGGTCATCAGGTGGTGGACGCTCGACAGGTGGGCCGGGTCGTCGTGCGACATCGACCGGACCACCGCGTACCGGTGGGCCAGCCGTGCCAGCCGCGGGAAGTGCTCGCCGACCCGCAGGCCGGGCACGGTCGTGGGGATGGTGGCGAACGGCCCGCGGACCTCGTCGGGCGCGTCCGGCTTCGGGTCCCAGGTGTCGAGGTGGCTCGGTCCGCCCCACATGAATAGCAGGATGCACGACCGGGCCGGCGGGCGACCCGTACCGGACGCGAGCAGGTCGGGCAGCCCGAGGCCGAGGGCGCCGAGAGCGCCGGCCTGGAGCGCGCCCCGGCGGGAGACGCATCGGGCGACACGGAACTCGGGACACACGGGAGACGAGACACGACTCATGACGGTCCCTTGCAGGCGGGAGCAGACGGCGGACAACGCGGCGGGAACCGAACCGGCGGGATCATTCCGGCGTGATTTGCAACTCTACCCCACCCGGCCGCGCCCCACAACCCTGTAGGCCCAGGTACAATCCGGGTGATGGCTCCGATCTACCTCGATCACAACGCGACGACGCCGCTGTTGCCGGAGGCGTGGGAGGCGATGCGCCCGGTCCTGGAGGGAGCGTTCGGCAACCCGTCGTCGGCCCACCACGCCGGGCGGCAGGCGCGACGATACCTGGAGGACGCGCGCGAGCGGGTCGCGGCGCTGCTCGGCGCGCACCCGGACGAGGTGATCTTCACCAGCGGGGCGACCGAGGCGAACAACCTGGCGATCTTCGGGCTGGTGGAAGATAACCCCTCCCCCGGCCCCTCCCCGCTTCGGGGAGGGGAGCCAGAGTCTTCTCCCCCTGCCCTCTTCGGGAAGGGGGCCGGGGGGTTAGGCTCTTCCCCCGGCCACCTACTCGCCGCACCGATCGAGCACCCGTGCGTTGTCGAACCGCTCAAGCAACTCGCCGGCCGCGGGTTCGACCTGGAATGGCTCCCCGTCACCCGCCGCGGCCACGTCGAGGCGACGGCGGTGCGTGACCGCGTGCGCGAGGACACTCGGCTCGTCTGCTTGATGCTCGCCAACCACGAGACGGGCGCGATCCAACCCGTCCGGCACGTCGCCAAGACACTGCCGAAGCCGATCCCCCTGCACTGCGACGCGGCCCAGGCGGTCGGCAAGGTGCCGGTGGACTTCCGCGACCTGGGCGTAACGACGCTGTCCGCGTCGGCCCACAAGTTCCGCGGCCCGAAGGGGGTCGGGCTGCTCCTGCTGCGGCGCAGCGTCAGGCTGCGCCCGCTGTTCCACGGCGGCCACCAGCAGCGCGGCCACCGTCCGGGCACGGAGCCAGTGGCGCTGGCGGTCGGCCTGGCGGCGGCGCTGGAGCACGCCGTCCGCGACATGGATGCCAACCGCGCGAAGTTGGAGGGGCTACGGCGAAGGTTATTGGAACGGCTGCGTGCCCTGCTTCCTCCCTCCCCCCTTGGGGGGTCGTCACCGAACCCCCCAGCCCCCTTCCCTAAGAGGGAAGGGGGAGAAAGACCCTCTTGCTCCCCTCCCCGCTTCGGGGAGGGGCCGGGGGAGGGGTGGACGCCCGGGGGCGC
>DASSAT010000542.1:0-3684 GCA_035699305.1 Fimbriiglobus sp.
TGAGTTTCGAGGACGAGCTGTTCCAGGTGAGCGACGAGGAGTTGGCGCGGGGATCGATGACCCCTGGGAGCGTTCGCCGGGATTACCTTCGAGCAACTCCTGGACGGCCGACCGCTCCGGCTGAACCTGCCGCAAGATTGGGCGCCGTTCGCGGAGGGCGGGTTCGGCACGCCGTCCGGCAAGTGCGAACTCTATAGCCCCCGGGAAGCGGACGCCGGACGCGACCCGCTGCCGTGCTACGTCCCGCCGCACGAGGACCCGCAGTCGAGGCCGGAGTTGGCGGCGAAGTACCCGCTTCAGATGGTCTGCCCGCCGGCCCCGTCGTTCCTGAACTCGACGTTCGCCAACGTGCCGGTGCTGCGAGCAGCGGCCGGGGAACCGGTGGTGGAGCTGCACCCGGCCGACGCCGCCGCCCGGGGGATCACCGACGGCCAGCCGGTCCGCGTCTTCAACGACCGCGGCGGCTTCCGGGCGCGGGCCGTCGTGGGCGAGTCGGTGAAGCCGGGGGTGGTGGCGACGTTCGGGACGAGGTGGCGCAAGCACACCGCGGACGGGGTGAACTGCAACGTCACGACGAGCGCGGCGCTGACCGACCTCGGCGGCGGGGCGACGTTCTTCGACAACCTCGTCGAGGTAGCGGCGACCTCAGAGGTTGCTGTCCGCTAATGTCTCGGCGTAGGTGGCGTCCAACGGTAGCGGAACGAGTGGGCCGCCACGAAGCGGGAGCGGGACGGTGGGGATCGGCTGTCCGAAGGCGAGCGGCTTCGGCCAGAGGTCGATCACGTCCCGGGCGGCCCGTCGGGTCGGCCCATATCCGGCCACGTACATCGGCTCCTCCGGGAGGACGGCCGGCGGGCCATCCCGGCCGAGTCGGCGGACCAGGGCGTTGTGCAGGTTCGCCCGGCGGTTGCTGACCACATCGACAATCGCCAGCCCGATCCCCTGGCGGAGGTAGGCCACGCACTTGGCCACGAACGCTTCCCGCTCATCGACCTCCTTCTTGTTTCGCGGGCTGACGAACTCGACCACCCCGACCAGCCGGTGAGAGTCGGTCCGGTCTACGACGTGGACGGCGAACTCGTCGGGGAAGACGGCCGGGATCGTTGCCAGCGCGGCCTCGACCTGGGGGAAGGTGGCGACGCCGCCCCCGGCCGGCTCCCCGTTCGCCGACATCTGCTCGAACTCGGCCACGCCCGCCTCGATCTGGGATCCGAGATGGGCGTGCGCCCGCGCCTGATACCGGTCCCGGGGCAGGTTCCGGTTGAGCCACCGGGCCAGGTTGGCGACCCACAACGTATTCACCGACGTCCACGGCGGGTTGTCTTTGAGCGGCGGGCGGAAGTGGTCTAGCAACGGCATCGGGTCGGTCCTCAGGGAATACGGCTCCGCTCGCACGCCTCGGCGTAGGTCGCTGCCAGGTCGAGCCGGACGCACCCGAACCCCTTCAGGGCGAGGGGGACGGTCGGCAGGGCGGCCCCGACCGTCAACTCGTGCGGCCAGACGTCGAGCAGGTTCTCGTCCTTGCGGCGGACCGGCCGATAGGCGACCACGTAAGTCGCCGGACTGCCCGGCATCTGGAACCGATCGTCCGACCGGCCGACGCGGACCAACTCGTCGTGCAGGTTGAAGTGCATGTCGGTCACGATATCCGCGACCACCAGCCCGATCCCGGATTTCAAGTAGCCGAGCGACTTCAGGGCGAACGTCTCCCGCTCGTCGGGCCGGTCCTTGTTGGACGGGCTGACGAGTTCGACCACGGCGACCACCCGGCGGTCCCGCTGGAAGTCGTACACCTTCACCTCAACGGTGTCGTGGAACTCGACCGGCATGGACATGGCCGGCGCCGGCGGGGCGTAGACCGCTGGTTCGACCGCCACGGCGACCCCTCCCCCGTCGGTCGTGCCACCCCCCGGCTGGCCGTTGCCCGGTCCTCTTGCCACGCCCGCCGGCTCCTCGTCCCGGTCGAACTCGACCACGTCCGCCTCGACCTTCCGGCCGAGGTGGATCTGTGCCTCGGCCAGGAACCGTTCGGGAAGTTTCCGGTTGAGGGAGTCCATCACCGCGATCGCCCATCGGCTGTGGAACGACTGCCAGTCGTGACGGAGTGAGACGGGCGGACGGAAATGGTCGAACAGCGGCATCGGCGTCCCTCTGGGATCGTGGGCATTCTACCCCGTCCGCTCGGGCCGGCGAAACCTCGGAAAACTGGCCGGTCCGTGGTTGGCCCGGTCGCGTTCATCGCCTAGACTGTCGGCGACCGCTGCCACGTCATCGCCGAAAACCCCGGTCCGCCCGCATGAGCCTGCCGTCGCAGACCGTCCAGCTCATTCAAGTCGGCCGCGACCTCGTGAAGGGGTTGCCGGCCGACGCGGTCCTGCTCTTGACCGAGACGGCCCTCGACTGGGACGAGGTCGGCCGGCAGCTGCTCGGGTGCAAGCTGTTTGTCGCCGCCGAGAACCCGGCCCTGACCCGCACCCTCCGCGAGCGCGAGGGGTGGCGGGTGATCGAACTCGACCCGGAGCCGCTGCCGATCCAGGAGCGGATGAGCAAAGCCCTCCTGAACGCAGTCACCTCCGAGGAGCTTAAGCCCGGGGCGCACGTCGTCGTGATCTACAACGGCATCGCCACCCTGGAGGACGCCCCGGAGCCGATCGACAGCGTCAGCGTCATCCACTTGGGCGAGCACCTGGAGCGGCTGACCCCGCGCGACCTGCGGGTGCTCGGCCCCGGCGTCCCGATCGAGGTGCTGCGGTCGGTGGTGGACCTGGCGTCCGAGATCGGCCGTGAGGGCCGCGAGGGCCAACCCATCGGCACGATCCTGGTCGTCGGCGACACACGGCGGGTGCTGAAGATGTCGTCGTTTTTGAACTTCAACCCGTTCCGTGGGTACACCAAGGGGGAGCGGGACATCCGCAAGCGCGACGTGCGCGAGCAGATCAAGGAGATCGCCAAGCTGGACGGGGCGATCCTGGTCGGCCGCGACGGCATCGCCGAGGCGGCCTGCCTGTACCTGGACGTGCCGACCGACGGGGTGGACCTGCCCAAGGGGCTGGGCAGTCGGCACATGGCCGCGGCCGGGATCAGCCGGCACACCAAGGCGATCGCGTTCGCGGTCAGCCAGTCGTCCGGGGCGGTCAAGGTGTTCCAGGACGGCGGGGAGAAGCTGCACATCGAGCCGCTGGCCCGGCCGCACATCTGGCAGCCGCTACGGTTGGAGACGCAGGAGGACGAGGGCGACTGACACCGGAGGACTGATTCATGAACCGGACGAGTGCATGTGTCGTGCTGGCGCTTCTCGCCGCCGGGTGTGCGAACAAGCTCGACACGACGAGTTCGTTCACCTTGCCGGAAGGCGGGAACGCGACCAAGATCTTCGACCTGCCCGCGCAGTCCGCCGAGGAGACGATCAAGGTGCAGGTCACGTCCGACAAGCCGGTGGACGTATTCGTCATGCTCGCGCAGGACGCGCCGAACCTGGACGGGCTGCCGTCGAAGGAGTGGCAAACGAAGTCGGTGACGTTCAAGGAGGGGGTGACGAGCGACACCCTGACCGCGAAGGTGCCGGCGAAGCAGGCGACAAAGGTCGTCGTCACCCCGTCGGCCAAGACCCAGAAGGCGAATATCAAGGTCAGGCTATCGAACTGATCCCTGGGACCGCGGCCGTCCCGGCCGCTCTTGCTATAC
>DASSAT010000543.1:0-4836 GCA_035699305.1 Fimbriiglobus sp.
CTCCGAGGCGAACGCCTCGTCGCGCCGGCGCTGCGGCCTGACACTGCGGTACACCCCCGGCGACGTGCGGGCGTACCTCGGCTGGCACGACAAGGGCGTCGTGGTGGCCGGCGACCCGCCGCCGCACTGGGCCAACCGCCCCCGACCCGGGGAGGAGTGAATCGCGCTCCGAGGGTATAATCTCAGCAGGCCCGTGACCCACCGGGAGAAGCCGGATGGCGCCCACCGAGATCCGTGATCAACTCCGCCGGGAGCCGTTCGAGCCGTTCCGGCTCCACGTCACCGACGGCGCACATTACGACATCCTGCACCCCGAGACGTGTATGGTCGGGCTGCGGACGACGGCGGTCGGCGTCCCGGCCTCGCCGGAAAGCGTCCTCTGGGACCGACTCGTCCAGGTTGACAACCTGCACATCACTCGGATCGAGCCGATCCCACGGCCGTCGCCGAATAGCCAGACGAACGGCCCCCCGACTGACTGATGAACGGCCAGGACTGCCCGGGGCCGGAGTTACAAGTCGCCCGCCGCTCCGGTTAAGCGGACGGCGGTACTCGGAACTCCGGTTGCAGGGCCACGTGTGATGAAGGTCGTCCTCCCGGGCGGGTCGGGGCAGGTCGGGACACTACTCGCCCGGGCCTTTCACACGGACGGACATGAGGTCGTCGTCCTCAGCCGTAACCCCGGCCCCGCGCCCTGGCGGACCGTGGTCTGGGACGCCCGGACCGTCGGCGACTGGGCGCACGAACTCGATGGGGCGGACGCCGTCGTCAACCTCGCCGGCCGCAGTGTGAACTGTCGGTATACGGCGGCCAACCGCAAGGCGATCCTGGACTCCCGCGTGGACTCGACACGAGCGGTCGGGGAGGCGATCGCCCGCGCGACCCGCCCGCCGCGCGTCTGGCTCCAGGCCAGCACGGCGACCATCTACGCCCACCAGTACGACGCCCCGAACGACGAGGACACCGGCACCCTCGGCGGCCAGGAGCCGGACGCCCCGGGCGCGTGGCGATTCAGCATCGACGTGGCGAAGTCCTGGGAGCAAGCCCTGGACGCGGCGGCGGTCCCCGGCACCCGCAAGGTGGCGATGCGGTCGGCCATGACCATGAGTCCCGACCGCGGCGGGGTGTTCGACGTGCTGCTCGGGTTGGTCCGCCGCGGCCTCGGCGGCCGGGCCGGGGACGGCCGGCAGTACGTCTCGTGGGTCCACGACGCGGACTTCGTCCGCGCCGTCTACTGGCTCCTGGAGCACGACATCGCAGGGCCGGTCAACCTCGCCGCCCCGCACCCGTTGCCGAACGACGAGTTCATGCGGGCGCTCCGTCGGGCCTGGGGCGCTCGCGTTGGTCTGCCCGCGACACGGTGGATGCTGGCGGTCGGGGCGCTGCTACTCGGGACCGAGACGGAACTGGTTCTGAAGAGTCGGCGTGTCGTCCCGGGCCGGCTCTTGAAGGACGGGTTCACGTTCCGGTTCCCGACCTGGCCGGAGGCGGCCCGCGACCTCTGCCGGCGATGGCGAGAACTCTACCGGAGGTGAACCGACCTGGGGGCCAGCCACGCCCCGAGCCTGTCCGCGATCGACCGGATGTCGCGCGCCATCTCGTTAACCTCCTGACACATTCGTTTTTCTTGTTGAACGAACCCAAACTATTGTCCATACTTCGGCGGAGTTGTTCGCCGAGCGGTCGCACCCCCTTCCCGTTCGGGCACCGTCACACCTTACCCTGCCTTCCGGCCCGACGTGGAGTCACCATGTTCACCTCACGCACCCTCGCCGGCGCTCCCGGACGCCGCTACCGCCTCCGGGTCGAACCCCTGGAGTCTCGCACCGCACCGAGCGCCTCCCCAGCTTGCGCCCCAGACGAATACCACCCGGTCCTCGTCGCCGGCGACCCCAACGGCAGCCCCGCAGACTCCCCAGCCGCCCGGGTGGACCCGAACACCGCCTCCTCCGCGTTCGCCGGGGTCGGCAGCATCCAGGTCAACGTCCGCCGCGGCACCTACATCGGCTCCGGCACGCTGATCGACGCGACCCACGTCGTCACCGCCGGCCACGTCGTGGACATCAACAACGACGGCAAGACGAACTTCAAGGACGGCATCCAGAGCATCTACCTCATCCTCAACGCCGGCGGCGGCCAGCAGACGATCGCCGTCTCCCAGATCGCCGTCCACCCGGACTTCACCGGGTTCAGCCACCCGTCGGTCAACGACGACATCGCCGTCCTGACCCTGGCCAGCGCCGTGTCCGGCGTGCCGACTTACACCTTGCCGACGAGCGATCTTGCCGCCGGGACCACCGTCACCATGGTCGGCTACGGCCGGTCCGGCGACGGGGTGAGCGGGTACACGACCACCGCCAGCTTCAGCGTCAAGCGGACGGGGGAGAACAACGCCGACGTCTTCGAAGGCCAGGACGACCCCGGCCGAGACCCTGCTGACGAGGTGTTCCTGTTCGACTTCGACGGCCCCAGTGGGAACGGGTCGCTCGGCGGCGGCACCCTGGGGAACGACCGCGAGACCACGCTCGGCGGCGGCGACTCCGGCGGGCCGAGCTTCGTCCCGAACGGGTCGGGGTACACCCTGGTCGGGGTGAACACCTTCACCCAGGGGTTCGACGCCCCGTTCTTCGGCTCGCTCGGTGGTGGGATCAACGTCTACCCCTACGTCGGGTGGATCGAAAGTGTTTTGAGTGGATCGACAGGCCCGTCCGACCCGCCCAGCAAGCCGCACGGCAAGGGCGGCGGGCAAGCGGCGACGCTCCTGATGGACGCCGCGGCGGTGACGGTGGCGTGGTCCGCGCCGGCCGACGCCGCGCCGGTGCCGCCCGCCGCGCCGGTCTCCGCGACCGAGCCGGAGGCGACCGACAAGGTAGCCGACACAGGGTTCCTCGGCGGGGTGCTGGCCGAGCCCGCGCCGGTCACGACCGCGGCGGTCCCCGCCAGAGAATCCGGGGGGTCCGAACTCGCGGCCGACGAGCTTCTCCTGACCATCCCGGTTTAGGGCCGCACCCCTGGGACCGCGGCCGTCTCGGCCGCTCTTGCTACACCGGTCGGGGCGCTCGGGTGTCGCCGGAGGCTCCTGACCCGTCCAGCAAGAGCGGCCGGGACGGCCGCGGTCCCAGGGAGTGCCGACCGACCTTCCCGCGCCCGGTGGGCGGCGGGTAGCATCGCCGGCATGTCCGACTTCACCGCCGAGGACCTGTTCGACGCCATCGACCGGCAGGTCGGCGAACTCCTCGCCCGCCACGGGTTCGAGGGGCCGCCCGTGGACGCCGTCGCCCTGGCGCAGGAGGCGTTCGACCTGACCGTCCGCGACGCCGACGACGAGGACGACCCGCGCCAGGGACGGTTCGGCCCCCGGCCACCGCGGGTCCGACATCGTGAAGTCGTCTTCCGCCCGGACCAGTCCGAGGAGTCCCGGCACGCCGTCTGCGCGCGCGCCTGTGCGAAGGAGATGATCCCCGCAGTGCTCGCACGGGTCGGCGTCGCCCCGGGGACGGAGAACAGGTCCGCCCAGTCGTCGCTGGTCGGGCTGATCGCCCCGCGGCTGCTCCTGCCGACCCGGTGGTTCGCGCGCGACGCCCGCAAGGCCGGGTACGACCTGCTCGCGCTCAAGGAGCGCTACCCGACGGCCGGCTACGAGATGATCGCTCTACGGATGCTGGAGTTGGACGAGCCGTGCGTGATCGCGGTCGTGGATGACGGCGTCATCTCCGCGCGCCGCGGTAACCGGTCGCAGGTCACGAAGAAGCTCACCCCGGCGGAGCAGCTGTGCCTGGAGCGGATCGGCCGGGGGGACGACCGCGAGCCGCAAACGGCGCGCCGCGACGGGTGGACGGTCCGCGGCTGGCCTGTCCCGAGCGGCCCGTTCAACCGAATCATTTTGCGGGCGGTCCCGGAGGACGTATAATAGCGGGAGTGTTTTACCCGGCGGCCGCACTCGGCAAGAGCGGCCGCCGGGCGTTTTACATAACGCAAAACGCAAAACGCGAAACGCAAAAAAGGGGCGGGCCGTCTTTCGGGAAGCAGCCTCGCGTTGCCGGTTCGATATCTTCCCTTTTTTGCGTTTTGCGTTTTGCGTTTTGCGTTATCCCGAGGAGCGATCGGCCATGGCTGACGACCGGATCCCGATGACCCGGGAAGGCTACGAGAAGAAGAAGGCCGAGCTGGACCGGATGCAGGGCGTCGAGATGCTCGAGCTGACCAAGCGGGTCGCCGCCGCGCGCGACCTCGGCGACCTGTCGGAGAACGCCGAGTACCACGCCGCCCGCGAGGACCAGGGCATCCTCCAGGCCAAGATCAACATGCTCAAGGACCAGCTCGCCCGGGCCGAGATCATCAGCCTGGACAACGGCCCGCCCAAGGATGTCAAGTTCGGCAGCCGGGTCAAGGTCATGGACCTCGACATGGACGAGGAGGAGACGTTCGAGCTGGTCGGCCCCGGCCAGGAGGACCCGGACAAGAACCGCATCCTCACGTCCAGCCCGATCGCCCAGGGTCTGCTCGGCAAGAAGAAGGGCGAGGTCGCCGACATCCAGGTCCCCCGCGGCACCCTCCGGTTCAAGGTGCTCGACATCGCCGTCGCCGACGTGGACTGACCAGCGGGCCGGCGAACCCGGCGCGTCAGCGACGGGGTAAGCTCCACCCCGTCGCTGACGCTCCTTTTTTCTCGCTCCCAAGCTCTGCTTGGGAACGCAGTTCGCCAAGCTCCGCTTGGCGGACTCTGCAAGCCGGGGCGCTCGGAGGTAGTCCCAGAAGCTCGTCCTCTCAGCCAACCCGCGAAGCGGAGCTTCGCGGACTGCGTTCCCAAGCAGAGCTTGGGAACGAGAAGTCGCC